>NZ_JASCAR010000048.1:0-57099 GCF_029967715.1 Klebsiella sp. V115_8 | reverse complement strand
CAGAAGTGAAACGCCGTAGCGCCGATGGTAGTGTGGGGTCTCCCCATGTGAGAGTAGGGAACTGCCAGGCATCAAATTGCAGTAAGCCGGGGTGACAACCGGTGGTAATAAAGCGAAAAAATTCGGTGGAGCGGTAGTTCAGTCGGTTAGAATACCTGCCTGTCACGCAGGGGGTCGCGGGTTCGAGTCCCGTCCGTTCCGCCACTTAATAAGAGCCCTGAGCATCTGCTCAGGGCTTTTTTGTTTTATCTGTTTCCGATTATTGCTAAATCAGCAAAAATCCTCTGCATTAATCGCTCTTTTTCCCCACCACACCATCAGCCATAATTTCATTCGTTAACCGAAATGAACAAATAACGAGGAAAAACATGGCAATCCCTGCATTTGGTCTTGGCACCTTCCGTCTGAAAGATGATGTTGTTATCGCATCCGTAAAAACCGCGCTGGAGCTGGGCTATCGTACTATCGACACCGCGCAAATCTACGACAACGAAGCCGCGGTGGGTCAGGCTCTCGTTGAGAGCGTCGTGCCGCGTGATGAGCTGTTCATCACAACCAAAATCTGGATCGAAAACCTGAGCAAAGACAAGCTGATCGCCAGCCTGCAAGAGAGCCTGCAGAAGCTACGCACTGACTATGTTGATCTGACGCTGATCCACTGGCCGTCACCGAATGATGCGGTAGCTGTTGAAGAGTTTATGGCTGCTCTGATGGAAGCGAAGGCGCTCGGCCTGACCCGTCAGATCGGTATCTCCAACTTCACTATTCCACTGATGGAGCGCGCGATTGCCGCCGTTGGCGCTGAAAACATTGCTACCAATCAGATTGAGCTCTCGCCGTATCTGCAAAACCGTAAAGTCGTCGATTGGGCGCATGAGCACGGTATCCATATCACCTCCTACATGACCCTGGCCTACGGTAAGGCGCTGAAAGATGAGGTGATTGCCCGTATCGCGGCGAAACATAATGCGACTCCGGCGCAGGTTATCCTGGCATGGGCGATGGGCGAGGGGTACGCGGTGATCCCGTCCTCGACGAAGCGTGAGAACCTGGCCAGCAACCTGAATGCGCTGGATCTGAAGCTGGATGATGAAGATCGCCAGGCGATCGCCGCGCTGGATTGCAACGATCGGCTGGTGAGCCCGGAAGGTCTGGCGCCGCAGTGGGATTAATCTCCTGCTTCCGGTATGCCCATCAGAGGGTACTACGACAGCTCCTTCGGGAGCTGTTTTACGTGTTCGCTCAGAAAATCAATAAACGCCCTGATACGTGTGCTGACGGCTCTATCGCTGTAGTACACCGCGCTGAAGGGCATCTCCACCGGCAAACGTTTGTCGGCCAGTAGTTCAACAAACTCCCCACTGGCTATCTCTTTATCCACCATATAATCCGACAGGCAGGCAATACCGTTCCCGGTCAGACACAGTTGCTTGAGCGTTTCCCCACTGTTCGATGATACCGCCGCCTCAATCTCTAACAACTGACCATCGCAACAGGATACCGGCCAGGTGTTCAGAGAGACGGGTTCAGTGAAGCCCAGACATTGATGTTGTTTCAGATCTGACGGATGCTGCGGCACGCCGTAGCGCGAAACATACTCTGGCGAGGCGACGATCTTCCGATAGCTGGTGAACAGCGGTCGGGCGCGCAGGCTGGAATCGGTTAAGGTTCCGGCCCGAATAGCCACATCCACTTTTCGTTCAATCAGATTAATAAATGTTTCTGACGACACGAGCGACAGCGTCATTTCCGGGTAACGCTCGCGAAATGGCTTCACCAGCGGCATGAGAAAATGCAGCATCACCGGCGTCGCGGCATCCACCCGCAGCAGGCCTCGCGGCGTCGTGCGCGTTTCCAGCAGGTCGTTTTCTGCCGCCGCCATCTCCTGTAATACCACCTGCATCCGGCGAAAATAGCGCTCGCCTTCCTCTGTCAGACTGAGCTGACGGGTGGTCCGATTGAGCAGGCTAACACCAAGCTTTGACTCGAGCTTTTTGACTGCCCGGCTGACGGCAGAGTTGGCCTGACCCAGCTGTTCGGCCGCCCGGCTGAAACTCCCGCTTTCCACTACCGCCACAAAGATGGCGATCTCCTCGGATGTGGCTCTCATTATTGCACCTGTAGCAAAATTCTATTGATACTTTGATAGTTTTTGTTATTTATACAACCCTTCATACTACGTGTCATCTTAATCCTGATGCTACGGAGTAAATTATGCCACTGGCGCTATTTGCCTTAACCATCGGTGCCTTCGCAATTGGCACCACTGAATTCGTGATTGTCGGCCTGGTCCCGACGATTGCCCAACAACTCTCTATTTCGCTGCCGTCGGCAGGCCTGCTGGTTTCTATCTACGCGTTGGGCGTGGCGATCGGCGCCCCGGTGCTGACGGCGTTAACGGGGCGTATGCCGCGTAAACAGCTGCTGCTGGCGTTGATGGTCCTGTTTACGGCGGGTAATGTGCTGGCCTGGCAGGCCCCGGGATATGAAACGCTGATCCTGGCGCGCCTGCTGACCGGTCTGGCACACGGCGTGTTCTTTTCTATTGGCTCGACAATCGCCACCAGCCTGGTGGCAAAAGAGAAAGCAGCCTCGGCTATCGCCATTATGTTCGGCGGCCTGACGGTCGCGCTGGTAACCGGGGTGCCATTCGGGACTTTCATCGGTCAGCATTTTGGCTGGCGGGAAACGTTCCTCGCGGTATCGATTCTGGGGGTGATTGCGCTTATCAGCAGTCTGATTCTGGTGCCGAATAATATCCCGGGCCGCGCCAGCGCCAGCCTGCGCGATCAGCTGAAAGTCTTAACCCATCCGCGCCTGCTGATGATCTATGCCATTACCGCGCTGGGCTATGGCGGCGTGTTTACCGCCTTTACCTTCCTTGCGCCGATGATGCAGGAGCTGGCCGGCTTCAGCCCGTCAGCCGTGAGCTGGATCCTGCTGGGCTATGGCGTCTCGGTGGCTATTGGCAACGTATGGGGCGGCAAACTGGCCGATAGGCATGGCGCCGTCTCCGCGCTGAAGTTTATCTTCGCCGCGCTGGTTGTGCTGCTGCTGGTGTTCCAGCTGACCGCCAGCATTCACTATGCCGCGCTGGCAACGGTGCTGGTGATGGGCGTTTTCGCCTTCGGCAACGTGCCGGGCCTGCAGGTGTACGTGGTGCAAAAAGCAGAGCAGTACACCCCCGGGGCTGTCGACATCGCATCCGGCCTGAATATTGCCGCCTTCAACGTCGGCATCGCGCTGGGGTCGATCGTCGGCGGACAGACGGTCGAGCGGTACGGTCTGGCGCAGACGCCGTGGATTGGCGCGGTGATTGTGCTGGTCGCTTTGCTGTTGGTGGTCCTGAGCGGACGTTTAGATAAATTGCCACGCCGTTCGGCAGCGCTTTCTCCCGAAGGCTAAGGGTTTCTCGCAATTTGCATTGAAAGTGTATGGGAAAATCCCTATAACAGAATAACCAGTCGTCGTCGGGCTGGTTTCTGTTATCGAGGATTAATGCCCAAATTGCGAAAGAACACCTACGCCATGCGCTATGTCGCCGGACAACCTGCGGAGAGAATATTGCCTCCGGGGGCGTTTGCGGGCGTGAGTCCGGTTTATCCCGCCGGCACGCCGTTAAGCAGCGATGAGAAAATCCGCGTGCTGGTGTGGAATATCTTCAAACAGCAGCGCGCAGAGTGGCAGTCGGTCCTTAAGAATTTTGGCAAAGACGCGCACTTAGTCCTGTTGCAGGAGGCGCAGACGACGCCGGAGCTGGTCAGGTTCGCGACCACCAACTATCTGGCCGCCGATCAGGTGCCTGCGCTGGTGCTGCCGCAGCATCCTTCCGGCGTGATGACGCTGGCTTCCGCCCATCCTATCTATTGCTGCCCATTGCGCGAACGTGAACCTATTTTGCGTCTGCCTAAATCAGCATTAGTGACTGTCTATCCGCTGCCCGATGCGCGGCTGTTAATGGTGGTCAATATCCATGCCGTTAACTTCAGCCTTGGCGTCGACGTCTACAGCAAACAGCTGCTGCCGATTGGCGATCAGATCGCCCATCACAGCGGGCCGGTGATCATGGCCGGCGACTTCAATGCCTGGAGCCGCCCGCGGATGAACGCCCTGTACCGCTTTGCACGCGAGATGTCGCTGCGTGAAGTTCGTTTCCCGGACGATCAGCGCCGCCGCGCGTTTGGTCGCCCGCTCGATTTTGTGTTCTACCGTGGGTTAAGCGTGCACGATGCTTCCGTGCTGGTAACCCGCGCCTCCGACCACAACCCGCTACTAGTCGAATTCAGTCCCGGCAAGCCTGATTAATTTAAGGTTGGTCAGGCCTGCCATGGGGCAGGCCTGCGCATGCATGGTGCTGCCTTTTATTACTCAAAAAACCGTAAGGACAAGACAACATGACAACACGCTCTCACCATGACAACGTCGAAAAGCAGTTCGGCTCCCAGGCCAGCGCCTATCTGACCAGCGCCGTGCACGCCTCTGGTCGCGATCTGCAGCGGCTGGCGGAACGACTGGCTGATTTTCCTCAGGCGAAAGTGCTGGATATGGGCTGCGGGGCAGGGCACGCCAGCTTTACCGCGGCGGGACAGGTTGCCGAGGTGACCGCCTATGATTTATCGAGCCAGATGCTGGAGGTCGTTGCCGCCGCGGCAAAGGAGAAAGGTTTTAGCAATATCGTGACCCAGCAGGGGTATGCCGAAACGCTGCCGTTCGCTGATGCCAGCTTTGATATCGTTATCAGCCGCTATTCTGCTCATCACTGGCATGACGTTGGCCAGGCGCTGCGCGAGGTGAAACGTGTCCTCAAGCCGGGTGGGGTGATGATCGTGATGGACGTGATGTCGCCGGGCCATGTGGTGCGTGATGTCTGGCTGCAGACGGTGGAAGCCTTGCGCGATACCTCGCACGTGCGTAATTATTCCAGCGGCGAGTGGCTGACGCTGGCGACGGAGGCGGGGCTGGTGATTAATCAGCTGTTGACCGATCGCCTGCCGCTGGAGTTCAGTTCGTGGGTGGCGCGGATGCGTACCCCTGAGCCGCTGGTGGAGGCGATTCGTTTATACCAGCAGAGCGCCTCGGCGGAGGTGAAAGCCTACTTTGAGTTACAGCAGGATGGTTCCTTTACCAGCGATACCATCATGTTTGAAGCGCATAAAGCGGTTTAATACGGACAACAAAAAAGGCACCGGGGGAAGTCGGTGCCTTTTTATCGAACCCTGACGTATCAGGACTCTGGTCGATCGCTGTTTTTCACAAACAGCGTTAGCTGATCGCCAGGCCGCAGATTGTCGGTATCGCTGTTCCAGCGCATGACGTCGCGAATATTAACGCCATGACGTTTGGCGATGCTCGACAGCGAATCACCTTTGCGAACGCGATAGGTGATGCTATCGCTGTTATTCGCCAGACGCTGCGCGCTGCTGCCGGCGCCGATAACCAGGTTCTGTCCAACCTTCAATCCAGAGCCGCGCAGGTTATTCCACTGCTGCAGATCGCGGGTCGTGACGCCGAGACGGGAAGCAATCCCGGAAATGGTATCGCCGGAACGCACCTTATAGCTTCGGCTGGTCAGCGGCGTATTATCCGCGAGCTGCGTTGGCTGTACGGCGGCAATGTCGCCAGAGGCCAGCGATTCACGCAGCTGGGCTGCGTGTTTCTGCGGCACCATGACGTACTTTGGCCCGCTAGCGCCCAGCGTTGACCCCTTTACGCCGGCGTTGAAGGTCTTCAGCTTGCTGACCGGCATACCGGCCATATCCGCGAGCTGAGAAATATCAACCGGACTGTCGAGGCGAACGCGCGCCAGCGCACGGCTTTCATCAGCCGTAGGCAACTTTACGCCGTAACGTTTGCTGTTTTTGAGGATGTCGCTCAATGCCAGCATTTTCGGTACGTAGACTTTCGTTTCATGCGGCAGAGACAGCGACCAGAAATCGGTGGGTTTGCCACGCGAACGGTTCGCTTTCACTGCCTTCATGACCCGACCTTCGCCGCTGTTATATGCCGCGACCGTTAACAACCAGTCGCCGTCGAACATTTTGTTCAGACGTTGCATCATGTCCAGCGCCGCGGTAGTCGATGCGACAACGTCACGACGCGCATCGTAACTGCGGGTCTGTTTTAAACCATAATTGCGCCCTGTGCTCGGAATGATCTGCCAGATGCCTGCGGCATTGGCGCCAGACGTCGCGTGTGGGTCAAAAGCGCTCTCCACTATGGGTAGTAATACCAGTTCCATTGGCATGTTACGTTTCTTAACCTGCCCGGCTATCCAGTACATATACGGCTCTGCCCGTAAAGTTACATCGTGGAGATAGCTCTTATTTCTTAAGTACTTCTGTTTTTGCTCGCGAATCCGGGGGTTATCCGGTATTCCCATCTTTAGCTCGTCGCCTATGGAAGTCCACAGATCCTGGTCTTGCGCGTAGAAGGTTCCATCATCTAACCAGCGCGCTTGACTTGTGAACTTGCCTGCTTCCCCTTGACCAGCCGCAGAAAGGCTCTGTGCTCGCTGTTCGACGGTGCCATCGTGCTTAGACGCCTGGCACCCCACCAGCAGGACAGAGGCGAATAATATCGCTCGTGCCTTCATGTGTGTGTCAATAGTTGCTTAAAAGACGACCAAGGATAACGGCGAAGTTAGCCGATGACAAGAATTAAATATCAGAATTCGTCTTTCTTTGACCTTAACCACGCAAATCGCGCCACAGAGTGTTGCAATTTTGTTTCTTTGTTAATTTTGTCAATTAAATCAACATCATTTACCCGTAAAAATAAATTTATACGCCGCTCGTTTTTCAGAATTACGGGTAGTGTCTTTTGTTTTTTTGCACGTAACTCATTAACTTTATGATAGTAATCGTTTATGTCCCTATCATCAGGCAGGATACTCAACGCAAACTTCATATTCGCTAACGTATATTCATGTGCGCAACATATAAGGGTTTCTTCAGGAAGGGCGTTAATCTTCATAAATGATTGATACATCTGCTCTGCAGTGCCTTCGAACAGCCTTCCGCAGCCGCCGGAGAACATCGTGTCGCCGCAAAACAGATAAGGTTCGCTGTAGTAACAGATATGTCCTAATGTGTGACCTGGCGTGGAGAAAATGGAAAAATCGACCCCGAGAATTGACAGCCGATCGCCATCGTCTACTACCTGAGTAACCCCCTTATCCTGGGTTTCTGCCGGCCCGTAAACCACCAGAGAGGGGTATTTTTCACGTAATTGTTTTACGCCGCCGACGTGATCCTGATGGTGATGGGTCAGTAAAATGGCCTCGGGCTGCCACTGGTTTTCTTCGATTGCCGCCAGAACCGGCGCGGCCTCGCCCGGGTCAACGATGATGCAGCGGCCGTGATTCTCAGTGAGAACCCAGATGTAGTTGTCCTGAAACGCGGGAATACTGATAAGATTCATAAATTACCTCTAAAGCGTAGCGGAAGGTGGCAATGAAGCCGGCAAGGATACCTCATACAGTGACAGCGCCTGAGCATTGGTCCAGTATGCCGTGGGGCGAATACTATCGCGAAACGCTGGAGCAGCAGATGAAGCCGTGGCTGGCTAAATTATATGGCTTTCATCTGCTTAAGATTGGCAATCTGAGCGCGGAAATCAATACCGAAGCTTGCGCCATCTCGCATCAGGTGAATGTCTCGCTGGCGGGAAACCCAATGCAGGTCCGGGCCGACCCGCTGCATTTGCCCTTTGCCGAAAAGTCCGTCGACGCCTGCCTGCTGGCGCATACCCTGCCGTGGTGCAGCGATCCGCATCGCCTGCTACGGGAGGCCGATCGCGTCCTGATCGATGATGGCTGGATGATCCTGACCGGGTTTAATCCGGTGAGCCTGATGGGATTGCGTAAACTGGTGCCGGTGCTGCGCAAAGGCACGCCGTACAACAGCCGTATGTTTACGTTGATGCGCCAGCTGGACTGGCTGTCGCTGCTCAACTTTGAAGTGCTGCATTATGGGCGTTATCAGGTTTTACCCTGGTCGCGGCAGGGCGGCAAACTGCTGAGCACCCATCTGCCAGCGCTGGGCTGTTTGCAATTGATTGTCGCCCGCAAACGGACTATTCCGCTCACCCTTAATCCGATGAAGTCAGGGAAAGCGAAAACCCAGCTGCGGCCGGCAGTAGGCGCCACCCGGCAGTGGCGCAAGGGGGAGAATTAGCTCTCCGGCTGGTAGCCGATGTCGTCCTGAGTGGGATGGGAGGCCGCAGCGCGGGCCAGCTCGTCGCAGCGTTCGTTTTCTGGATGGCCGGCGTGGCCCTTCACCCACTCCCATTTGATCTTATGCTGGCCAAGCGCGGCGTCCAGCCTCTGCCAGAGGTCGACATTCTTTACCGGTTTTTTCTCTGCCGTTTTCCAGCCGCGCTTTTTCCAGTTGTGGATCCACTGGGTGATCCCCTGGCGGACATACTGGCTGTCGGTGCTGAGCACCACCTCGCAATGCTCTTTTAACGCTTCGAGGGCGACGATCGCCGCCATCAGTTCCATGCGGTTATTGGTGGTCAGACGGTAGCCGGCGCTAAAGGTTTTTTCGTGCTGGCGGTAGCGCATAATGGCGCCGTAACCGCCGGGTCCTGGATTTCCCAGGCAAGAGCCGTCGGTGAAAATTTCTACCTGTTTGAGCATCTCTGGTAGACTTCCTGTAATTGAAATCGATTTGTAAACGATAAGTCTGACATAAATGACCGCGATGAGCACTGCAATTACGCGCCAGATTGTTCTCGATACCGAAACCACCGGTATGAACCAGATCGGGGCGCACTACGAAGGACATAAGATCATTGAGATCGGCGCCGTGGAGGTGATTAACCGCCGCCTGACCGGTAACAATTTCCACGTCTATCTCAAGCCCGATCGGCTGGTGGATCCGGAGGCGTTCGGCGTGCACGGGATCGCCGACGAATTCCTGCTGGATAAACCCACCTTTGCCGACGTGGCCGATGAATTTATGGATTACATCCGCGGCGCGGAGCTGGTGATCCATAACGCCTCGTTCGATATCGGTTTTATGGATTATGAGTTCGGTAAGCTGAACCGCGGGATCGGGAAAACCGAGACCTTCTGTAAAATCACCGACAGTCTGGCGCTGGCGCGGAAAATGTTTCCCGGCAAGCGCAACAGTCTGGATGCGCTATGTTCGCGCTACGAAATAGACAACAGCAAGCGTACGCTGCACGGGGCACTGCTCGATGCCCAGATCCTTGCCGATGTCTATCTGATGATGACCGGCGGCCAGACGTCGATGGCGTTCTCTATGGAAGGCGAAAGCCAGCAGCAGGCAGGCGAGATGGGGATTCAGCGCGTCGTTCGCGCCGCCAGTCAGTTACGGGTGGTTTATGCCTCTGATGAAGAGCTGGTGAACCATGAATCCCGCCTCGATCTGGTACAAAAGAAAGGCGGAAGCTGCCTGTGGCGTGCCTGATAACCACTAAAATGGATTAAAAGTAGGCGGCTGGGCGATTTTTGCAGCAAACGATTCAAAACGGTAGAAAAAGCGTTGACGGGGTAGAGGGGAATCCGTAATATTCTCCTCGTTCCCAACGGAACAACAACGCGGAGCGGTAGTTCAGTCGGTTAGAATACCTGCCTGTCACGCAGGGGGTCGCGGGTTCGAGTCCCGTCCGTTCCGCCACTATTCAGAAAGCCTGAATCAGCAATGATTCAGGCTTTCGTCGTTTTCGTCGCCGAATTTCAGCGCGCCTCTTGTTCCTCCTGCATACACTGCATGAATACCCGCATCGCCGGACTGATTGCCTTCCCGGCGTGGTAGGCGCAGAGCGCATGGATCGTCAGCGGCGTCTCGCTGAACGGCAGCTCGACCAGCGTCCCGCGTTTGAGTTCCTCCTCTACCGCAAAGCGCGGCAGAAAACTCACCCCCAGATTGCCCGCCACGCACTGCTTGATGCTTTCAATACTCCACAGTTCGATGGTGTTCTCCATGGTAATGCCGCGCTGGCGCAGGGTACTTTCAAAAATCTGCCGGAACACGCACTGGGGTTCGTTGATGATAAAGCTCAATGGGATATGCTGCCGCGGGCGCAGGAAGTCGACCGGCGCCTGATCGACTGACGCGACCAGCGCCAGCGGCTGCGGGCCAAGTTCCATCATGGTGAGCGCATCATCGTTGCCAACCCGGTAAAACACCCCCAGGTCGACTTCGTCAGCGAGCAGCGCATCACGGATGCTGTAGCAATTGAGCGACTGCAGTGACAGGCGGACCTTCGGGGCGCGTTGCTTAAAACGCTGCAGCACCGGCGGCATTTTGTACGCCAGCAGGGTTTCACCAGTGGCGACGCGAAGTTCGCCGCCGGGTTCATCGTCCTGGCGCGCCGCCTGGCGAATCGACGCCATCACTTTGGTCAGATCGTAGACGTGCGGCAGGACATTTTTACCCGCGGCGGTGAGACACATTCGTCGGCCAATTTTCTCAAACAGCGGGATGGCAAGCTCCTGCTCAAGCTGCTGGATATGAAAGGTTACGGTGGACTGGGTGCAGCACAGTTTCTGCGAGGCGCGCAGAAAGGATCCTTCTTCGACAACCGTTTTGAAGGTGATAAAGCGTCGCAGATCCATATTTCCTCTTTATATCGACATTCTCGAATTCAGAATGAAAAAACATTCATTTTTTTAAATTATCAGCTTCGGGTACTGTCTGCCAGTCAAGAGGAGAAAACACGTGACACCTACCCTGATTAGCGCCTTTTTAACTTACACCCTGATCACCGCTCTGACGCCCGGGCCGAATAATATTCTGGCGCTGAGCAGCGTCACCGCGCACGGCTTTCGACGGAGCATGCGGGTTCTGGCCGGCATGAGCCTGGGGTTTGTGATCATCATGCTGATTTGTGCCGGGCTGACGTTCACTCTCGTTACCCTGGATGAGGGGATAACCTCCCTGCTACGCTGGGTCGGCGCGGGGTATATCCTGTGGCTGGCCTGGCATATTGCCCGCAGCGACCCGGCCAGCGGTGGGCAGGAGGAGCGGCCTGTCAGCTTCTGGGCCAGCCTGGGGCTGCAGTTTGTGAATGTAAAAATTATCCTGTACGGCATCACGGCCCTGTCGACCTTTGTTCTGCCGGTGACTCGCGAGCCATTCTGGCTGGTGATGATAAGCCTGTTGCTATCAGTAATAGGCGTTGCCGGCAATCTTTGCTGGGCGCTGGCCGGTCAGCTGTTTGAGCCGGTGTTCGAACGCCATGGAAGAGGGTTAAATCTGCTGCTGGCGCTGCTGTTGGTCTGGTGCGCGGTACGAATGTTTATGGAATGAATTAAGGGAGCGTAACGCTCCCTTGAGGTTATTTATCCTGCGTCAGGGCGGGTTGCCCTTCATTTACCCAGGTCATAAAGATCCGGTAACCGATGGCCAGCAGGGTGGCGCCGAGGAACATACCGAGAATGCCGTTAGAGGCCATTCCGCCAAGGGCGCCCAGCAGCACCACCGGCATTGGCGCATCGACTCCGCGCCCCAGCAGCAGTGGTTTGAGGACGTTATCGGCCATACCGGCGACGATCAGCAGGACAGTGTAGAAGATATCCATTCCGGTACTGTGGGTGCCGAGACTCCACATCAGCGCGATGGCCGGGGCCGTCACCAGGATCACCGGCACCTGTGCAATGCCGAGGATCAGGGCAAGTATAAAGAAGATCCCGACGGCGGGGATGCTGGCCATCAGCATGATCACCCCGACCAGCAGCGCCTGGATCAGTGCCACCCCGATGACGCCCTGGGCGACCGCGCGGATGGTGCTGGTGCACAGGCGGGTGAGGGTCACGCCTTTATTCTCATCGGTAATACGGATGGCAATACGCTGCGCGCTGATGGCGCCCGCCGCGCCCCAGGCCATCATAATACCCGAGACGATAAACGAAATAATAAAGCCAATCAGCCCGCCGCCCATGCTGGCTAATATGCTGAGGAACTGTTTGGCAATATCGCCAATTTGCGAACGGTAATTGCTGAGCACTCCTGGCAGATCCACGGACGCCCGCATCCACAGAGCGCTAAGCCGTTCGCCAACGATCGGTAAAGAGGCAATTCGTGAAGAGGGTGGGGGAATGGTAAAGCTCTGGCTGCCCAACCGGTCGATCATCGCGCTGGCGCTTTCCGCCAGCGAGGTGATCATCAGCACCGTGGGGATAATAATCAGTAAAATACCTAACAGCACCAGCACCACCGACGCCAGCCCCTGTTTACCGGCGAAAAGCCCGGCAAAATATTGATGTAAAGGATAGAGCGCCACGGCCAGAATCAACGCCCAGAGCATCATATTGACGAAGGGAGAAAAGACGGTAAAACAGAATGAGGCCAGCGCCAGAATAAGACTGAACCGAATAAACATATCGAGAAAGCGGGTGACCAGCCGTTTTTCTATTAACTGAAGATTATTATTATCCATTTTCCATTACGCTCATAAAATATGCATACGCCAACGCTCAGCCGGGTTCAACAAAACAAGCTGGCAACAGAAAAGTCATGCGTTTACAACGCAGAAGTGAATTGAAAATGATCTCCGCCCGTTTGGTTGTGGGCCTGTTAATGAGTGTAGAACAGAAATGAAGGGCGCCTTGTAAATATTCTGCTGGGTGCGGCAAGAGGAAATTCCGCTTTCTTTTCCCGCAGAAGGGGGAAGAAAGCGGAGGGGGATTAATCCAGAGTAAAAGGATCGGCATCGCGCCAGGCGGGGAATTTTTCACGATATTCCTGGAGGGCGCTCAGCGACAGTTCGGCGTCAAGACGAGTGGCCTGATGCGGATCGGCGGTGGCGACAATCTCCCCCTGGGGACTGATAATCCGGCTATCACCGCGGTAATGATGACCGTTGCCGTCGGTGCCGACCCGGTTACAGCCGGCGACGTAGGCCTGGTTCTCAATCGCGCGGGCGACCAGCAGCGACTGCCAGTGCAGCGAGCGCGGCGCTGGCCAGTTCGCCACATACAGCGCCAAATCATAGTCGTTAAGGTTACGCGACCATACCGGAAAGCGCAGGTCGTAACAGACCAGCGGCAGGATCCGCCATCCGCGCCATTCAAAGACCACGCGCTTGTCTCCGGCCTCATAGTGATGGTGTTCATCCGCCATACGAAACAGGTGACGTTTATCATAATGATGGACCGTGCCGTCAGGCTCGACCAGCAGGAAGCGGTTAACGGCCCCGCGCTCAGTTTGCAGCGCCGCGCTGCCGGCGATCAGCGCCTGGGTTTGCGCCGCCCGGGCATGCATCCACGCCACCACCTCGGCCTCGGGTAAAGACTGTTTTGCCGCTTCCATCGCAAAGCCGGTGGTAAACATCTCAGGTAAAACAATGATATCGCGCCCGACAATCCCTTCCAGTTGGCGATCAAAATGGCGCAGGTTAGCAGGGCCGTCCATCCAGACCAGCGGTTGTTGCAACAGCGTAATTTTCAGGCCAGGCACAATGGTCAACTCCATTCTCATGAGGGGGTTAGGTTAACTGTAACACCTTATCAGCCTCGCGGCGGTCCGCGGAATATTTTGTTAAAAAAATGCTACTAACAGGAACGGCGGGGGAAGGAGAGACGAAAAAAAGGCGGGGAAAATTCCCCGCCCGGCGTGTGATGTGGTTGTTGTTTTATTATGCGGCTTCAACGTTGCGAACTTTTTCCGGCAACTTTACCGGCTGGGTTGCCAGCTCCTCTGGCGCAAAGTCGTCAACATTAATGCTGCGCAAGCGACTGTGCTCTGCTCGGGTCAAAATGGCGGCTTCATCCTGACTGATTAAGCCTTTCGCCAGGGCATGGGCGGCCAGTTCGTCGAGACGGGTGAACGGCAGATTTTTACCCAACTCTTTGCAGATACGCTGGTGGATAGGATCGGCCGCCATCACTTCCAGCAGCGCCTCTTCCAGCAGGCCGACCGGGTTATGCTCGCTCGGCGTCAGGTACTGACCGCGACCGATGCGGGAGCGGGTGGCGCTGGGCACCTGTAGAATTTTAGCGACTTTATGGTCCAGCTTATCCGACGGCGCATGATGATGACGACCGGTCGGGAAGATGACCAGGCGCATTGCGCCAGCCACCAGACGATTGGGGAAGTTTTTCAGCAGATCGTCGATGGCCTGCTCGGCCTGATGCAGCGCATCCTGCACCCCCCAGTGAACCAGCGGCAGATCGGCTTCATTGCGTCCTTCATCGTCATAGCGTTTCAGCACCGCCGAGGCCAGGTACAGCTGGCTTAACACATCCCCCAGACGCGCGGAGATACGTTCGCGACGCTTGAGACTGCCCCCCAGCACCGCCATCGAGACGTCTGACAGTAGCGCCAGGTTAGCGCTCAGACGGTTCATTTGCTGATAGTAGCGGCGGGTGACGTCGCGGGTCGGCGCGCTGCTGGTGCGTCCGCCGGTCAGGCCCAACCAGAAACTCCGTACTTTGTTACTGCCGACATGGCCGATATGTTTGAACAGCAGCTTGTCATAGGCGTTCAGGTCGTTGTTCTGCGCGGCAGCCATCTCCTCCAGCACGTACGGATGACAGCGAATCGCACCCTGACCGAAGATCATCATGCTACGGGTCAGAATGTTCGCACCTTCCACGGTGATGGCGATAGGCGCGCCCTGATATGCCCGGGCGAGGAAGTTGCCTTCGCCCAGCATAATGCCTTTCCCGCCGGTAATATCCATTGCGTCGATAATGGAGCGCTGGCCGCGGTGGGTGCAGTGATATTTCACGATCGCGGAGAGCACCGCCGGTTTCTCGCCGAGCATAATGCCGTAGGTGATCAGCGACGCCGCAGCATCCATCACATAAGCATTACCGGCAATGCGCGCCAGCGCCTCTTCAATGCCTTCCATTTTACCGATCGAGATTTTGAACTGGCGGCGAATATGGGCGTAAGCCCCGGTCGCCATAGCCACCGATTTCAGGCCGCCGGTGGAGTTGGACGGCAGCGTAATACCGCGGCCCACCGACAGACATTCAACCAGCATGCGCCAGCCCTGACCGGCCATCCCCGGCCCGCCGATGATGTAATCGATCGGCACGAAGATATCTTTGCCGCGGGTTGGGCCGTTCTGGAACGGGACGTTAAGCGGGAAGTGGCGACGGCCAATTTCCACGCCCGGGGTGGAGGTCGGGATCAGCGCGCAGGTGATGCCCAGCTCTTCTTCCCCGCCCAGCAGACGATCCGGGTCAGAAAGTTTAAAGGCCAATCCCAGCACGGTGGCGATAGGCGCCAGCGTAATGTAGCGTTTGTTCCATGTCAGGCGCATACCCAGCACCTGCTGGCCCTGCCAGTCGCCCATGCAGACCACGCCGGTATCCGGGATGGCGCCGGCGTCGGAGCCCGCTTCCGGACTGGTGAGTGCGAAGCAGGGGATCTCCAGCCCGCGCGCCAGACGCGGCAGGTAATGGTTTTTCTGCTCTTCAGTACCGTAATGCTGCAGCAGCTCGCCCGGGCCCAGTGAGTTCGGGACGCCGACGGTGATCGCCAGAATGCCGGAGACGCCAGAGAGCTTCTGCAGCACCCGCGACTGGGCATAAGCGGAGAATTCAAGCCCGCCATACTCTTTCTTGATGATCATCGCGAAGAAGCGGTGTTCTTTCAGATACGCCCACAGCTCCGGCGGCAGATCGGCCATTTCGTGGGTGATGGCGAAGTCGTTAGCCATCCGGCAGGCTTCTTCCACCGGGCCGTCGAGGAAGGCTTGCTCTTCGGCGGTCAGACGCGGCTGCGGATAGTTATGCAGCTTATGCCAGTCAGGATTACCGCGAAACAGATCCCCCTCCCACCAGGTAGTCCCGGCGTCGATGGCCTCTTTTTCGGTACGCGACATCGGCGGCATGACCTTGCGGAAGGCGCGAAATGCCGGTGCGGAAATCATGGATTTACGCATAGGCGCAAAGTTAAACGGCAACAGAATGATCGCCAGCGGCAGCAGCAGCCAGATATTCCACAGACCGGCCGCGCCGAGCGCTGCGGTCCAGGCGAGCAAGATCACGCTGCTGAGCAGCAGGCTGACCCGGTGATAGAAGAGCGCACCGAGTAAAACAACGGTTGCAACAATACTCAAAATCATCATAGAGAAATGCTCCCTGTGCTTGTAGGAGGTCTGACCACTTGTGATGTATTGGTTGTAGTGCATGCCTTTTTATTTAGCAATGTGTTTACAAAATAATTACAACCTTGCTCACATTGTTGTATGCAAAAGCGGCACATAAAATCAAAAGGGCGGGGGATAACGCAGCCTGCTGCTTCTCGCTTCGGCGGCTATCCGGTACACTGCCAGGGTTATTCCACTCATACTGAAGGATTATCCTCATGTACCAGGATCTTATTCGTAACGAACTGAACGAAGCCGCGGAAACGCTGGCTAACTTTCTGCAGGACGAAGCCAATATCCATGCTATCCAGCGTGCCGCTGTCCTGCTGGCGGATAGCTTTAAGGCGGGTGGTAAAGTGCTGTCCTGCGGCAACGGCGGTTCCCATTGCGATGCGATGCATTTTGCGGAAGAACTGACCGGACGTTATCGCGAAAACCGCCCGGGATATCCGGCCATTGCGATCTCCGACGTCAGCCATCTCTCCTGCGTGAGCAATGATTTTGGCTATGAGTATGTCTTCTCCCGCTACGTTGAATCCGTCGGCCGCGCGGGCGATGTGCTGCTCGGCATCTCCACCTCCGGCAACTCCGGCAACGTAATCAAGGCCATTGAGGCCGCGCGGGCGCAGGGGATGAAAGTGATCACCCTGACCGGTAAGGACGGCGGTAAAATGGCCGGTAGCGCCGATGTGGAAATTCGCGTGCCGCACTTTGGCTACGCCGACCGCATTCAGGAAATCCACATCAAAGTGATCCATATCCTGATTATGCTGATCGAAAAAGAGATGGCGAAAGGCTAACAGGCAGGTGAGTGTGTACTGTTGACGGCGGCCTCGCTTCGGCGCCGTCGTGATTTGTGATGGTGAGGTGATCTATGTGCGAACTGCTCGGGATGAGCGCCAATGTGCCAACCGATATCTGTTTTAGCTTTACCGGGCTGGTACAGCGCGGAGGCGGGACGGGGCCGCATAAAGACGGCTGGGGCATCACCTTCTATGAAGGCAAAGGCTGTCGCACATTCAAAGATCCGCAGCCGAGCTTTCAGTCGCCGATCGCGAAACTGGTCCAGGATTACCCCATTAAGTCCTGTTCCGTCGTCGCGCATATCCGCCAGGCCAATCGCGGGATGGTGGCCCTGGAGAATACGCATCCGTTCACCCGCGAGCTGTGGGGGCGTAACTGGACCTACGCGCACAACGGGCAGCTCAAAGGCTATAAATCGCTGAAAACCGGCAATTTCCACCCGGTAGGTGAAACCGACAGTGAAAAGGCCTTCTGCTGGCTGCTGCACCGCTTAACCGAGCGCTACCCGCGTACGCCGGGCAATATGCTTGGAGTATTTAAGTATATCGCCACCCTGGCGGGGGAACTGCGTGAGAAAGGGGTGTTCAACATGCTGCTGTCGGACGGACGCTATGTGATGGCGTTCTGCTCGACCAACCTGCACTGGATCACCCGGCGGGCGCCGTTCGGCGTGGCAAAACTGCTGGACCAGGATGTGGAGATCGACTTTCAACGCGAGACCACACCCAACGATGTCGTCACGGTTATCGCCACGCAGCCGCTGACGGCCAATGAGACCTGGCATAAGATCATGCCAGGCGAGTGGGCGTTATTTTGTCTCGGGGAGCGTATAGTTTGAGGCCAGCTGCGGCTGGACAACCTCGTGGCTGAGCGGCTTGCTCACCACATAGCGACCGTCGGTCACTGATACGACCGGCGGTTTGTGGGTTTGCTGGAAATAATCATAGCCAGGCTTCAGCTGCTTCCAGAAATCCGCATAGTAAGAGTATTTGTGGCGTTCCATATTGGCGTTGGTCATGCGGAACGGATAGATACTCACCTGCACGCTTGGCTGACCGAAGACTAAGGCGCCGGTCACGAACTGGAAGATCTCATCGATCCCGCTGTCGGTCATGGCGTAGCAGCCGACAGAGACGCAGTTGCCGTGGATCATCAAGTATTTCCCTTCATAACCATGGGCGCGATCGTAGGCGTTCGGGAAGCCGATATTGATCGCTTTATAGAAGCGGCTGTCGGGTTTGAGCTGGCTGCGGGTGACGTTATAGAACCCTTCCGGGCTCTTGAAATCGCCCTGGCGCTGTTTCGGGCCCAGGCCACCGGAGTAGTTGCAGATCCGATAGCTGTCGAGGAGCTGGTAGGTCTCACCCATTTTGACGTAAAGGTCGAGCATGCGCTCTTCTTTAAAGATCTCAATGTAAACCGGTGAACCCATTAATTGCTGCTTATATTCTTTGCTAACCGGCGTCGTCGGGCTGTTGCTGCTGAGCAGCCCGGCAAATGACATGCACGGCAGCAGAAGCATCGCAATAAATAATGCGATTTTGCGCATACTGCTTGTTCCTTGATAAAACAAAATAGCCACATTGCCAGGACGGCAAGAGAGACCCGAAATCAGAGTTTTCTGGATTTAGAGCGCTCACATTAGCATCACGGCATTTTTTCGCAAGGGCGACGTGGCGGCGTTTACAATTCCGCCTCACTTTATACCCTGCCAGCGACGAAAACACAGTGAGAACTTTGCGCAATAGCTCGCATTTTAGAAGCACTTATTGCCTCTCGCGCTACAGCCGACGCTCACGAAATGTTACACTTGCGCCGGTTCATCACCAGAGTAAGAAAGGATGCTTCTCTTCCGTCCTGAGCGCATCTGGCGCCGTTTCGCCCTTTCTTCTCTGCCATTCTGTCAATAAGCTGGCCCCGGCCTGCGTCGGGGTTGAGGTTACGGATACCTGCTAACGATATGATTAAAATCACAAAAGGGCTGGATTTGCCCATAGCTGGCATGCCATTACAGCAGATTTCTCCCGCGCCAGCGGTGAAGCGCGTCGCGCTACTCGGCGAAGAGTACGTCGGCATGCGTCCCGCCATGGCGGTCAAAGAAGGCGATCGGGTCAAAAAAGGTCAGATCCTGTTCGAAGATAAAAAGAACCCCGGCGTCTGCTTTACCGCCCCGGCGAGCGGGGTCGTCAGCGCGATCCACCGCGGTGAACGGCGCGTGTTGCAGTCGGTGGTGATTGATATCGAGGGCAATGACGCGGTGGCGTTCACGCGTTACGCCGCGGACGCGCTGGCTGAACTGCCGCGCGACACCGTGCAGCAGCAGCTGCTGGCGTCGGGCCAGTGGACCGCGCTGCGCACACGACCATTCAGTAAAACGCCGCTCCCGGGCAGCGTGCCGGCCGCCATCTTTGTCAACGCCATGGATACCAATCCGCTGGCGGCGGAGCCGCAGCCGATTATTCTGGCCGAACGGGCCGCTTTCGACGCTGGCCTTACCGTGCTTACGCGTCTGACCGACGGGAAAGTCCACGTCTGCCAGCCCAGCGGCGGCAAGCTCGGCGGTCATCCTGTCGGCCAGGTCAGTTTTAACCAGTTTAGCGGGCCGCACCCGGCGGGGCTGCCGGGAACGCATATTCATTTCCTCGAGCCGGTGAGCCTGAATAAGCAGGTCTGGCACCTCAATTATCAGGACGCGATCGCCATTGGTAAGCTTTTCCTCGACGGGGAGCTCTACTGCGAACGGGTGATCGCGCTCGGCGGCCCGCAGGTGATATCGCCGCGACTGGTCAAGACGACGCTGGGCGCCAGCCTGGACGATCTGCTTGCAGGCGAGTTGCAGGAGGGGGAAAACCGGGTCATTTCCGGCTCGGTGCTCAGCGGCACCCGCGCCCATGGCCCTCACGCCTTCCTCGGGCGCTTCCATCTGCAGGTGAGCGTGGTTAAAGAAGGACGGGAAAAAGAGCTCTTCGGCTGGGTGATGCCGGGCAAAGAGAAGTTCTCGATTACCCGCACCACGCTGGGCCATTTCTTCAGGCGCAAGCGCTTTCATTTCTCTACCGATACCCACGGCGGCGAGCGGGCGATGGTGCCGATCGGCAACTACGAGCGGGTGATGCCGCTGGATATCCTGCCGACCGTACTGCTGCGCGATCTGCTGGCCGGGGATACCGACAGCGCTCAGGCGCTGGGCTGTCTGGAGCTGGATGAAGAAGATCTGGCGCTGTGCACCTACGTCTGCCCCGGTAAGTATGAATATGGCCCTGCGCTGCGCAGCGTATTAACCCGGATTGAGCAGGAAGGATAAGAGATGGGCTTAAAGCATCTGATTGAAAAAATTGAGCCGCATTTCACGCACGGCGGCAAGCTGGAAAAATATTATCCGCTGTATGAAGCGGCGGCGACCATCTTCTACACCCCAGGCCAGGTCACCCGCGGCGCGGCGCATGTGCGCGACGCCATCGACCTCAAGCGGTTGATGATCCTCGTGTGGTTTGCCGTCTTTCCGGCGATGTTCTGGGGGATGTATAACGTCGGGCTGCAGACCATACCGGCGCTGCATAAGCTTTACGGCGCCGAACAACTGCAGCAGGCGATCGCCAACAACTGGCACTATAGCGTCGCCCAGTGGTTAGGGGTGAGCTTCAGCTCCGACGCCGGCTGGCTGAGCATGATGACTCTGGGGGCGGTCTTCTTCCTGCCGATCTATATCACCGTCTTTATCGTCGGCGGCTTCTGGGAAGTGCTGTTCGCTATCGTGCGCAAGCATGAAATCAACGAAGGCTTCTTTGTCACCTCGATTCTGTTCGCGCTGATCGTCCCGCCCACGCTGCCGCTGTGGCAGGCGGCGCTGGGGATCTCCTTCGGGGTGGTGATCGCTAAAGAGATTTTCGGCGGTACCGGGCGCAACTTCCTCAACCCGGCGCTGGCGGGGCGCGCGTTTCTGTTCTTCGCCTATCCGGCGCAAATCTCCGGCGACCTGGTGTGGACGGCGGCGGACGGTTTTTCCGGCGCTACGCCGCTCTCCCAGTGGGCCAGCGGCGGCGGTGAAGCGCTGGTTAACGTCGCTACCGGCATCCCGGTGAGCTGGATGGACGCCTTCCTCGGCAATATTCCGGGCTCGATTGGCGAAGTCTCCACGCTAATGATCCTGATCGGCGGCGCGATCATCCTCTTTGGCCGCGTCGCGTCCTGGCGCATCGTCGCCGGGGTGATGATCGGTATGGTCGCCACCGCTACCCTGTTTAACGTTATCGGCTCCGACACCAACCCGATGTTCGCTATGCCATGGTACTGGCATCTGGTACTCGGCGGCTTCGCCTTCGGCATGATGTTTATGGCGACGGACCCGGTATCCGCCTCGTTTACCGATAAAGGGAAATGGAGTTACGGCGTGCTGATCGGCGTGATGTGCGTGCTGATCCGCGTGGTGAACCCGGCTTATCCGGAAGGGATGATGCTGGCGATCCTCTTCGCCAACCTCTTCGCACCGCTGTTCGATTACCTGGTGGTGCAGGCCAATATTAAGCGGAGGAAGTCGCGTGGCTGAGAAGAAAAGTAACGATAGCATCGGCAAAACGCTGCTGGTGGTGCTGGTGCTTTGTCTGGTCTGCTCCATCGTGGTAGCGGGCTCGGCCGTGGGGCTGAAATCCCGCCAGCAGGCGCAGCGGGCGTTGGATAAGCAGCGTAATATCCTGGCGGTGTCCGGCCTGATGCAGCCCGGCATGGATGCTGATGCGGTCGCCGACACCTTCGCGGCGCGCATTTCGCCGCGACTGGTGAATCTGGCGACCGGCGAGCTGCTGGAGAAAGACCCGGCAAAATTCAATCAGGCCCAGGCGCTGAAGGATCCGCAGCAGAGTATGGCGCTGGATGCCAGCCAGGATCCGGCGGGGATTAAACGCCGCAGCAATCTGGCGGAAATCTACCTGGTGCGCGACGCGCAGCAGAAGATTGAGCAGGTGGTGTTGCCCATTTATGGCAATGGCCTGTGGTCGATGATGTACGCCTTCGTGGCGCTGGACGTCGATGGCCGCACGGTGAAAGGCATTACCTACTATGACCAGGGGGAGACCCCGGGGCTGGGCGGCGAAGTGGAGAACCCGAACTGGCGCCAGCAGTTTGTCGGCAAGCAGGTGCTGGATGACAACGGCATGCCGGCGCTGAGAGTGGTCAAAGGCGGCGCGCGCGCTGGTGACCTGCATGCGGTTGATGGCTTATCGGGCGCCACGCTGACGTCAAATGGCGTACAGCACAGCTTTGATTTCTGGATGGGTGAACTGGGCTTTGGTCCGTTCCTGAAAAAGGTGCGTGAAGGAGGGCTGAACAATGGCTGAACAGAGCGAGATGAAAGAGGTGAAGCGCGTGCTGGTAGGGCCGCTCATCGCCAATAACCCCATCGCCCTGCAGGTGCTGGGCGTCTGCTCCGCGTTGGCGGTCACCACTAAGCTGGAAACCGCCTTCGTGATGACCATTGCGGTGACCCTGGTGACGGCGTTCTCCAGCATGTTTATCTCGATGATCCGCCACCACATTCCCAACAGCGTGCGCATCATCGTGCAGATGGCGATCATCGCCTCGCTGGTTATCGTGGTGGATCAGCTACTGCGGGCTTTCGCCTATGAGACTTCCAAGCAGCTGTCGGTATTCGTCGGGCTTATCATCACCAACTGCATCGTGATGGGCCGCGCCGAAGCTTACGCCATGAAGTCGCCGCCGCTGGCCAGCTTTATGGACGGTATCGGCAACGGTCTCGGCTACGGCGCGATCCTGATTATCGTCGGCTTCCTGCGCGAGCTTATCGGCAGCGGCAAGCTGTTCGGTATCACGGTGCTGGAGACGGTGCAGAACGGCGGCTGGTATCAGCCGAACGGCCTGTTCCTGCTGGCGCCGAGCGCGTTCTTCATTATCGGTTTACTGATTTGGGCCCTGCGTAGCTGGAAGCCTGAACAGCAGGAAAAGGAGTAATCGATGATGGCTCATTACATTAGCCTGTTTGTCCGCGCGGTGTTTGTTGAGAACATGGCGCTGGCCTTTTTCCTCGGGATGTGTACCTTCCTCGCGGTGTCGAAAAAGGTCTCCACCGCCTTCGGCCTCGGCGTTGCGGTGACGGTGGTGCTGGGTCTTGCCGTACCGATCAACAACCTGGTGTATAACCTGGTGCTGCGCGACGGCGCGCTGGTGGAGGGGGTAGACCTCAGCTTCCTGAACTTCATCACCTTTATCGGGGTGATCGCCGCGCTGGTGCAGATCCTCGAGATGATCCTCGATAAGTACTTCCCGGCGCTATACAACGCGCTGGGGATCTTCCTGCCGCTGATTGCGGTTAACTGCGCGATTTTCGGCGGTGTGTCGTTCATGGTGCAGCGTGATTACAACTTCCCGGAATCCATCGTTTACGGCTTCGGCTCCGGCATCGGCTGGATGCTGGCGATCGTGGCGATGGCGGGGATCCGCGAAAAGATGAAGTACGCCAACGTGCCTGCCGGTTTGCGCGGGTTAGGGATCACCTTTATCACTACCGGGTTGATGGCGCTGGGCTTTATGTCCTTCTCCGGCGTGCAGCTATAAGGGCGAATAAGTATGGAAATTATTCTTGGCGTCGTGATGTTCACGCTGATTGTGCTGGTGCTGTCGGGGCTTATCCTGGCAGCGCGCTCAAAGCTGGTGAACGCGGGCGACGTGGTTATTGAGATCAATAACGAAGCGGATAAGCAGATCCGTACCCCGGCGGGGGATAAGCTGCTGAACACGCTGTCCAGCAACGGGATTTTTGTCTCCTCCGCCTGCGGCGGCGGCGGCTCCTGCGGCCAGTGTCGGGTGACTATCAAAGAGGGTGGCGGCGATATCCTGCCGACCGAGCTTTCGCATATTACCAAACGCGAAGCCAAAGCCGGCTGCCGTCTGGCCTGCCAGGTCGCGGTGAAGCAAAACATGAAGATTGAGCTACCGGAAGAAATCTTCGGCGTCAAAAAATGGGAATGCGAAGTTATCTCCAATGATAACAAAGCCACTTTCATTAAAGAGCTCAAGCTGCGGATCCCCGAGGGGGAGGTGGTGCCGTTCCGCGCCGGGGGCTATATTCAGATCGAATGCCCACCGCATAAAGTGGCCTATGCTGACTTCGATGTCCCGGATGAATACCGCTCGGACTGGGACAAGTTCAACCTGTTCCGCTACGTCTCTGAGGTGAAAGAGCCGACCCTGCGCGCCTACTCGATGGCTAACTATCCGGAAGAGAAGGGCATCATTATGCTCAACGTGCGCATTGCGACGCCGCCGCCGAAGGTGCCGGATGCCCCGCCGGGGATCATGTCGTCCTATATCTGGTCGCTGAAGCCGGGCGATAAGGTGACGATTTCGGGGCCGTTCGGCGAGTTCTTTGCCAAAGAGACCGACGCGGAGATGGTGTTTATCGGCGGCGGCGCCGGGATGGCGCCGATGCGTTCGCATATTTTCGACCAGCTCAAGCGCCTGCACAGCACACGCAAAATCAGCTTCTGGTACGGAGCGCGCTCGCTGCGCGAGATGTTCTACGATGATGAGTTTGAACAGCTGGCGCGGGATAACCCGAACTTTACCTTCCACGTTGCGCTCTCCGATCCGCTGCCGGAAGATAACTGGACGGGGCATACCGGCTTTATCCATAACGTTCTGTACGAGAACTATCTGCGCGATCATCCGGCGCCGGAAGACTGCGAGTTCTACATGTGCGGGCCGCCGGTAATGAATGCCGCAGTGATTAAGATGCTGAAGGATCTGGGCGTCGAGGACGAGAATATTCTGCTCGACGACTTTGGAGGCTGACGATGCTGACGGTGTTTGTCGCAACCTTTGTGATTTTTGCGCTGGTGATCCTCGGGATGTCGCTGGGCTACCTGGTGAAGCGCAAGAGCATTCAGGGCAGCTGCGGCGGGATCTCCTCGCTGGGACTGGAGAAAGTCTGCGATTGTCCTGAGCCCTGCGACGCGCGTAAGAAACGTCTCGCCCGCGAGGCGCAGCGCCAGCAGCGGCGCATTTTGTAATCTGTGAGGTTTCCGGGCAGATTACGCTCCCGATATTTCTTTTGCGTGATGCCACTCATGGCGCAGGGAGCGCACCGGGGGCGGCCAGTCGCCGCCGCCCCCGGGCTCCGGCCAGCACCGGCAGTTTCAACTGCCCCAGGCCCGGCGGTGAGTTAACAGCCAGTCCTGGAAGGGTAGGCCGGGTAAGGCGTAGCCGCCACCCGGCAACAACATGCCAGCAACGTGAGGCCGCTTTCGCGGCTTTTTTTAGCCATTGACTCCCTTACTGCCAGCTTTTCGCCTGCGCCGGGGAATCGACCATCACGCCGTCAGCGCCCAGCTCTTTCGCCGTGCGGTAATCTTCCGCGCTGTTGATGCCGAAGAAGATAATGTGCGCTTTACCCTGCGAGCGGAAGCAATCCATCGCCTCTTTATCCCAGGTGAGCGTCGCCGGGGAGACCCCTTCCCCAAGGGTGAATTTCTCCACCACCTCTACCTTGCGCTTCAGCTCCAGCCCATACCATTGCTCGCCTTCGCGCTGGCTGGCAGGCTGGCACTGATGGCTGAGCGAAATACTGGCAAGTCTGGTGCGGGTTTCGCTGCGGGTGACGAAGCGGGGAATAGCCGGCGGCAGCGCGGCGATATAGCGGTCTTCGGTGGAATAGACCCGCACGCGATCGAGGCTGTGCGTAGCTTTTAACACCGCAAGCAGGCGCTCGCCCATCACGGTCGGGTCGGCATCCGGAGATTTAATGTCGATGTAGAAGAACGTGTGCGGCCATTGCTGCAAAACGGCTTGCAGCGTGGGAATGGTGGCCTGCCTGCCGCGCCAGGGGTGGCTGTCATCACCCCATTTCCAGCCGGCATCGACTTTCGCCAGCTCGGCGGCGGTCAAACTGGAAACGTTGCCCTCGCTATTGGTCAATGCGGAAAGATCGCTTGACCGGTAGAGCACCGGCACGCCGTCGTGGCTTAACTGCACCGTGACCCAGATGGCCTCGGCGTTATTCTCCAGCGCCAGCTTAATGGCCGGCAGGGTATTTTCTGGCGCATCGCCGGTGCCGCCGCGATGGGCAATCAGCTGCGGGGCGGCCCAGGCGCCGGCGGAGGCCAGCAGGCAAAGTGCGGTAAGTATTTTCTTCATGATTATATCTTCCAGATTTATCGGTTAACTTTATGAAAATAAACATAATTTATTGCAGTTTTATGTTTTAACCGCTTTTCTGGGCGATGAAATAAAAAAAGCATAAAATTCGCAGCGAGTTTTGCTATGCTGTATGGGTATACAGTGTTGAGTCTGACGATGCGTAAAATTATCCATGTCGATATGGACTGTTTCTTTGCGGCGGTGGAGATGCGCGACAACCCGGCGTTGCGCGATATACCTCTCGCGATAGGTGGCAGTCGGGTACAGCGTGGCGTGATTAGTACCGCGAACTATCCTGCGCGTAAGTTTGGCGTGCGTAGCGCCATGCCGACGGCGACGGCGCTCAAGCTGTGCCCGCATCTCACGCTGCTTCCCGGCCGCTTTGATGCCTACAAAGAAGCCTCGAACCATATCCGCGAAATTTTCTCCCGCTATACCTCGCGCATTGAGCCGCTGTCGCTGGATGAAGCCTATCTTGACGTCAGCGACAGCGTGCATTGTCACGGGTCGGCCACCCTGATCGCCCAGGAGATCCGCGAAACCATCGAACGGGAGCTGCGCCTCACCGCCTCGGCGGGGGTAGCGCCGGTAAAGTTTCTTGCCAAAATCGCCTCCGACATGAATAAACCCAACGGCCAGTTCGTTATCGCTCCCCATCAGGTGGCTGAGTTTGTACGGGCGCTGCCGCTGGCGAAAATACCCGGCGTCGGGAAGGTATCGGCGGCGAAGCTGGAAAATATGGGCCTGCGTACCTGTGGCGATGTACAGAACAGCGATCTGGCCATGCTGCTTAAGCGCTTCGGTAAATTCGGCCGTATTTTGTGGGAGCGCAGCCACGGGATTGATGAGCGGGAAATCCATAACGACCGGCAGCGCAAGTCGGTGGGGGTGGAGCGGACGTTAGCGGAAGATATCCATGAATGGTCAGACTGCGAAGCGATTATCGAAAATCTCTATCCCGAACTGGAGCGCCGGCTGGCGAAGGTCAAACCGGACCTGCTGATCGCCCGTCAGGGTATTAAACTGAAATTCAATGACTTCCAGCTGACCACCCAGGAGCACGTCTGGCCGCAGCTGAACAAAGCGGATCTGATTGCCACCGCGCACAAGGCCTGGGATGAGCGCCGCGGCGGACGTGGCGTGCGCCTGGTTGGGCTCCACGTGACGCTGCTCGATCCGCAGCTGGAAAGGCAGCTTTTATTAGGGATTTAACCATGCACATTCGTCCTTACCGCGACAACGATTTACCACTGCTCTGTCGGATATTCCTGCGCGCGGTGCGGGAAACGGCCTGCCGGGACTATACTCCGGCGCAGATCGCGGCCTGGGCGCAGGTGGATGAGACGCGCTGGCGGCAAAAGCTGGCTGATGCAAACGGGCTGGTGGCGGAGATAGAGAATCAACCGGTTGGCTTTATCACCGCTATCGGGACGCATATCGATTTGCTCTTTGTCTCGCCGGATCACGGCCGGCAGGGTATCGGCGGCGCGCTTATCGAGGCGCTCTGCGCTCAGTATCCTGCGCAAATCCTGACGGTGGACGCCAGCATTACCGCGAGACCCTGTTTTACGGCCCATGGCTTTAAGGTGGTGGCTGAGCAGCGGGTGGCGGCGCGCGAGGAGTGGTTTATTAACTACCGGATGGAAAGCGCGGGACGCTAAGGTGAGGGGGAGAAACCGGCGGCGGGCTGCCGCCGGTGGTGGTGCTTATTTAGCCGGAATGGCTTTCAGCAGCTCGGTCAGCAGCGTCCAGTACTGGCCGACGCTCTCGATATGGACCTGCTCATCCGGGGAGTGCGGACCGGTAATGGTTGGTCCGATGGAGACCATGTCCATTTCCGGATACGGTTTTTTGAACAGACCGCATTCCAGACCGGCGTGGATGATCTGGATGTTCGGCGTCTTGTTGAACAGACGCTGGTAAGTCTCGCGCACCAGGTGCATCACCGGCGAGTTGGCGTCCGGCTGCCAGCCAGGGTAAGCGCCTTTGGCTTCGGTTTTCGCCCCCGCCAGTTTACCCAGAGATTCCAGCATGCTGACCACATAGTCTTTGCCGCTGTCGATCAGCGAGCGGATCAGGCAGTGGATCTGCACGTTGTCATCGGTCATGGTGACGACGCCGACGTTCAGCGAGGTTTCTACTACGCCTTTCGCCACGTCAGAGTTGCGGATAACCCCGTTCGGCGTGGCGTTCAGCAGGCGGATGAAACCGTCGCGGGAGGCCTGAGTCAGCGCCGCTTTGTCGTTCTCTACCGCTTCCAGGAGCACCGCCAGGTTCTTCTCTTTGGCCGCCAGCTCGTTTTGCAGCAGCGCCTGGTAAGTATTCACCAGCGCTTTCAGCGCATCGGCTTTATCCGCGGCGACGGCGACAGTAGCGTACGCTTCACGCGGGATGGCGTTGCGCAACGTACCGCCGTTGAAATCGACCAGACGCAGATCCAGCTCATCGGCATGACCGGCAAGGAAGCGCGACAGCAGCTTGTTGGCGTTACCCAGACCGAGATGGATGTCACCGCCGGAGTGGCCGCCCTTTAGCCCTTTTAAAGTCACTTTAAAGCTCTGGAAACCGGCCGGAATCGCTTCGCGGGTCAGCGCCAGGTTAGAGGTGAAATCGATCCCGCCGGCGCAACCCATATAGATTTCGCCTTCTTCTTCGGAGTCGGTGTTGATCAGGATATCGGCCTGCAGCCAGTTGGCCTGCAGACCGAAGGCACCGTCCATACCGGCTTCTTCGGTCATGGTCAGCAGCACTTCCAGCGGGCCGTGAGCGACGCTGTCGTCGGCCAGTACCGCCAGTGCGGACGCCATCCCGATACCGTTGTCCGCGCCCAGCGTGGTGCCGCGCGCTTTCACCCATTCGCCGTCAATGTACGGCTGGATCGGATCTTTGGCGAAGTCGTGGACGGTGTCGTTATTTTTCTGCGGCACCATATCGAGGTGCGCCTGCAGCGCTACCGGCTTACGGTTTTCCATACCGGCAGTCGCGCCTTTACGAATCAGAATGTTGCCAACCTGGTCGCGTTCCGCGTGTAAGCCTTTTTCTTTTGCCCAACCCATAATGTGCTCGGCGAGCTGTTCTTCGTGATAGGACGGGTGCGGGATGGAGCAAATCTTGGCGAAAATATCCCAAAGCGGCTGCGGGGATAGTTGAGACAGTTCAGACACGGTAAGTCTCCTTACAGACTCCTGCATACAGCGGTTGCAGGACGAGGGTTAGCGTTAAAATACACAACAAGCCCGGGCTTGCGCGATGGGGGTGAGAATACCACTTTCCACCGCCGCAGGTAGTGTAAACAACGCAAAAAGCGTTGCGCAAACCGCTTAACACTGGTTTTTAGTGCGTCAGATCTCTATAATCTCGCGCAACCATTTTCCCCCTCGAACATTATTTAAGCCGTATTACACAGGCTGGGACACTTCACATGAGCGAAAAATACGTCGTCACCTGGGACATGTTGCAGATTCACGCCCGCAAACTGGCCAGCCGTCTGCTGCCGGTTGAGCAATGGAAAGGCATTATTGCCGTTAGCCGCGGTGGACTGGTACCGGGAGCCTTACTGGCGCGTGAATTGGGCATTCGTCATGTTGATACCGTATGCATCTCCAGCTACGACCATGATAACCAGCGCGAGCTGAAAGTACTGAAACGTGCGGAAGGCGATGGCGAAGGCTTTATCGTTATCGACGATCTGGTGGATACCGGCGGGACCGCCGTGGCGATCCGCGAAATGTATCCCAAAGCGCACTTCGTCACCATTTTCGCCAAACCGGCAGGCCGTCCGCTGGTGGATGATTACGTGGTTGATATTCCGCAGGATACCTGGATTGAACAGCCGTGGGATATGGGCGTGGTGTTTGTACCGCCTATCGCAGGTCGTTAATTCTTCAGGACAGTGCTATTTACCACGCCCGGCTTGCCGGGCGTGGTTTTTTTTATCCTCTAGCAGGTTACAATATCCGGAGTGGCACTACGACGGAGACTGCACATGTCACAGGCTAACCTCAGCGAAACGCTGTTTAAACCTCGCTTCAAACATCCCGAAACCTCTACGCTGGTGCGCCGGTTTTCTGCCGGAAAACCCCAGGCGATGCAGTCAGCGCTGAGCGGCAATCACGTCGAACACTGGTACCGTCTGATCAATCGCTTAATGTGGATCTGGCGCGGCGTAACCCCGCAGGAGATCCTTGATGTGCAAGCGCGCATTGTGATGAGCGAGGCCGAACGAACTGATCCCGAGCTGTTCGATACCGTCATCGGCTATCGCGGCGGCAACTGGATCTTTGAGTGGGCGAAAGAGGCGATGCAGTGGCAGCAAAAGGCCGGCCAGGAAGCCGATCCTTTGCTGAGCGGCCGCCACTGGCTGCATGCTTCGAACCTGTACAGCATTGCCGCTTATCCGCATATTAAAGGCGATGAGCTGGCGGAACAGGCGCAGGCTTTAGCCAACCGGGCGTATGAAGAGGCCGCCCAGCGGCTGCCTGGCGCCCTGCGCGAGCTGGAGTTCACCATCCCTGGCGGTTCGCCGATCACCGGCTTTTTGCATATGCCGAAAGGCGAGGGGCCGTTTCCGACGGTGCTGATGTGCGGGGGGCTGGACTCGCTGCAGACGGATTATTACAACCTGTATGAGAACTACTTCTCACCGCTCGGCATTGCCATGCTGACCATTGATATGCCCTCCATCGGCTTCTCGTCAAAATGGACGCTGAATCAGGACACCAGCCTGCTGCATCAGCACGCGCTGCGCCATCTGGAAAATGTGCCATGGATCGACCATACCCGGGTCGCCGCCTTCGGCTTCCGTTTTGGCGCCAATATCGCGGTGCGTCTCGGTTACCTGGAACCGCAGCGGCTGAAGGCCGTAGCCTGTCTGGGGCCGGTGGTCCACGGTCTGCTGGTGGATCCTCTGCATCAGGGGCGCGTGCCGGAGATGTACCTCGACGTGCTGGCCTCGCGGCTGGGCATGCATGACGCGTCCGATGAAGCGCTGCGCGTGGAGCTCAACCGCTACTCGTTAAAAACCCAGGGACTGCTGGGACGCCGTTGCCCGACGCCGATGCTCTCCGGCTTCTGGAAGGACGATCCGTTCAGCCCCGAAGAGGAGTCGCGGTTAATCACCTCGTCATCTGCCGATGGCAAACTGCTGGAGATCCCGTTTAACCCGGTGTATCGCAATTTTGATCACGCATTGCGACAGATCGCCCGCTGGATCAACCATAGATTTGGTTAATTTATTGCTAAATTCTATTGGTTTGGTAAAACAGTTGCATCACTAAAGGAGATCGCAATGACGTTACCGAGTGGACACCTGAAAAGTAAGTTGATCAAGAAATTCACGGCGCTAGGGCCTTACATTCGCGAAGAGCAGTGCCATGACAACCGTTTCTTTTTCGATTGCCTGGCAGTTTGCGTCAACGTTAAGCCCGCACCGGAGAAGCGTGAATTCTGGGGCTGGTGGATGGAAATGGAAGCACAAGAGTCACGTTTCACCTATAGCTACCAGTTTGGCCTGTTCAATAAAGAAGGGTCATGGCAGGCTGTCGACATTGACGACCCGGAAGTGAGCGACAGACTGGAAAAAACGCTGCGCGAGTTTCACGAGCGCGCCGCAGCGCTGCTGACCACCTTTAATCTGAAGCTGGAACCGGCCGACGATTTCAGCGAGCCGGTTCGCCTGCGCGCCTGATTGATCTACAGATACGATTTCTCCACGCCCGTGCGGCGTGGAGGAGCGTGACGAAGGCTTTGCCGCCCCACCCGCACTCTCCACCCCGCCACCTGACTCACACTGCCTGCGGCTGCAGCTTGCCGGCCATCGCCTGCTGAATAATCGGGATCGGCGTCAGTAAGTGCTCGCGCATCAGCGCGCTGGCCTGCTCGGCGTCGCGCGCCAGAATAGCGTCCACCAGGGTCTGATGCTGGACATGCTTATCTTCCAGCATCTCTACCGACAGGACGGTGGTGCGCAGCCAGATAAAACGGTAGCGGGCCGCCAGATCGAAGAGCCGCTCGCGCATTTGCAGCAGATACTGCGAACCGCAGCCGGCGACGATGGCGGTGTGAAACGCCTGGTGGCGCTGGTCCCACTCATCGAGTAAGCGCTCACTTGCCTCGCACGACTCCAGCTTGTTGAGCAGATGGGCGCGGGCCAGCAGCTCCGCCTCCCACTCATCGCCGCCGCGCTCGATGGCGAGGCGCACCAGCATGGCTTCCATATTGGCGCGCGCGTCGAAGATATCGAGAAGCTCCTGTTCCGACATGGGCGCCACCCGATAGCCTTTCTGATTGACCACCGTCACCAGCCGCTCGGCCACCAGCTGCGAAAGCGCCTCGCGCAGCGGACCGACCCCCAGGGCATAGCGCGAGGTCAACAGGCTCATCCGCAGCTTCTCATCGGGTTGGTAGACCCCGCGGATGATGTCGTTTTTTAACCAACGGTACCCGTCAATGGCCGTCGCCTGGGAAATGGCGGTCATGATCTTACTCCTGAATACTCTTCCCGGCGGGGGCCGGGAACAGGGTTAACGCGTATTTTGCAGCGGCAGTTTTTGCCACAATACCAGCTTTTTCCAGCGCGACATAATCGGTACCGTACAAATAATTCCCAATGCTAACAGGCCGGTAGAGATCACCTCCAGCTGCTGCGCCGGACGGAACAGCATCACCACCAGCACGAAGGTGATAAAGGCGATCACCAGCCATGTCAGGTACGGATAGAGCCACATTCTGAGACGGATCTCGCCGCCTTGCGCCTGAAGGATTTTACGCATCCGCAGTTGCGAAACGGCGATCACCAGATAGACCAGCAGGGCGATGGCGCCGGAGCTGTCGATGAGGAATTTAAACACCTTGGCAGGCGCGTAGTAGTTCACCACCACGGTGAGGAACGCCGCGCCGGTGGAGAGGAGCACCGCCACGTACGGCGTTTTGCTGCGGTTGGTCCGCCCCATGAAGGCCGGCGCATCGCCGCGGCGGCTCAGGGAGTAGAGCATCCGCGAGGCGGTATACAGCGCCGAGTTCAGACAGCTGGTGACCGACAGGAGGATCACGCCGTCCATAATCAGCTTGGCATAGGGAATATGCAGCAGCTCGAGCACCGAGCGGTAGGAGCCGATGCTCTTCAGCCCCGGCATATTCCATGGGATGAGGGCGACGACGATAAAGATCGAGCACAGATAAAAAATAGAGATACGCCAGATCACCGAGTTGGTGGCGCGCACGATATGTTTATCCGGGGTATCCGATTCGGCGGCGGCAATAGTGACAATCTCCGCGCCCATAAACGAGAACATGGTGATCAGCATCGCGCTCAGCACCGCGCCGAAGCCGTTGGGCATAAAGCCGCCGTGATCCCACAGACGCGAAATGCCGCTCACCTCGGCATACGGATAAAAGCCGGTAATGGCGACCGCGCCCAGTATGATAAACGCCAGAATAGCGACCACTTTGCACAGCGCCAGCCAGAACTCGAATTCGCCGTAGTTTTTGACGCTCAGCAGATTACTGCCGGTGAGGGCGAGGGTGATGACCAGAGAGAACAGCCACACCGGGACGCCCGGCACCCATGAATGCAAAATAATCGCCGCGATATTGGCTTCCAGCGGAATAACCAATACCCAAAACCACCAGTACAGCCAGCCGATGGTATACCCCGCCCAGCGGCCGATGGCTTTATCGGCATAGGTGGAAAAGGAGCCGGTATCCGGCGTGGCGACCGCCATTTCGGCCAGCATACGCATAATCATCACCACCAGTAGCCCGGCAAACAGATAGGCCAGCAGCACCGCCGGGCCCGCCTCGGCAATGGCGACGCTGGATCCGACAAATAAACTCGCGCCGATCACCCCGGCGATAGATAACATCGTGACGTGGCGCGACTTCAGCCCCGCCCCTAAATCCTGTGATTGCGACAGTTGCCCCATCATTTACCCTCTCGAAGTGTGTCACCTGGGAGAGCGCCCCGACATTCCCGCGCCGGGGCACGCGTATTATTGTTGTTTTGCAGGTCTCGTCTTTATTCCCTTACTAACGTACTTCGTGTCCGCATGTCTGGTGTGCTATGCCTGTTTCGCCTCGGTAAAGCAGTCGGCGATGATCTTCAGCCCCTGCTCGATCTGCGCCTCTTCGATGGTCAGCGGCACCAGGATGCGCAGCACGTTGTAGTACGGCCCGCAGGAGAGCAGAATCAGACCTTTGTCGCGCGCCCGGGCGACAATATCCGCCGTCAGCCTGGCGTTCGGCCTGCTGTGGTCGCCCTCTTCAAACAGCTCAATGGCGATCATCGCTCCCAGACCGCGCACGTCGCCGATCTCCGGATGATCTTCTGCGATCGCCAGCAGGCCCTGGCGCAGGGTATCGCCGAGCTGGTTGGCTTTTTCCAGCAGATTCTCCTGCTCGAAAATCTGCAATACCGCCAGGGCGGCGGCGCAGGCGATGGGGTTGCCGGCGTAGGTGCCGCCCAGTCCGCCCGGGGCGATGGCGTCCATCACCTCCGCGCGGCCGGTGACGCCCGCCAGCGGGAAACCGCCGGCGATGGATTTGGCGAAGGTGGTGATATCCGCCGCGACGCCCATCTGCTCCATGGCGAACAGGGTACCGGTGCGACCCGCGCCGCTCTGTACTTCATCGGCGATGAGCATAATGCCGTGCTCGTCGCACAGGGCGCGCAGGCGCTGCATAAAGGCCGGGGAGGCGGCATAGAATCCGCCTTCACCCTGCACCGGCTCGATAATGATGGCGGCGATATCTTCCGGCGCGGCATCGTTTTTGAAGATACGATGGATGCTGGCGATCGCCTCGTCATCGCTGACGCCGTGCAGCGCGCACGGATAGAGGGCGCGATAGACGTGACCCGGCATTAATCCCATACCGGCGGAGTATGGATTCACTTTACCGGTCAGCGACAGGGTGTAGTGAGTGCGGCCGTGATAGGCGCCGGTGAAGGCGATCGCGCCGCTGCGCCCGGTTGCCGCGCGGGCGATCTTCACTGCGTTCTCCACCGCTTCCGACCCGGTGGTCACTAGCAGGGTTTTCTTGGCGAAATCACCAGGCACCTTCTGGTTCATCTTTTCGCACAGTGCCAGGTAGGGCTCGTAGGCCAGCACCTGGAAGCAGGTATGGGACAGCTTTTTCAGCTGGTCCTCCACGGCGGCGACAATCTGCGGATGCAGGTGGCCGGTATTGAGCACCGCGATACCGCCGGCAAAATCGAGATATTCCCGCCCTTCGACGTCCCACACCCGGCAGTTCTCCGCGCGCTCGGCGAAGACAGGATGGATCTGGCCGACGCCGCGCGGGACCGCGTCGTTGCGACGCGCCATCATTGCTTTATTGCTGTTCATCCGTCACTCCTGTTAAAGGCCAATACACATGTATTTGATTTCTAAGTAGTCTTCTATGCCGTACTTCGACCCTTCGCGGCCGAGGCCGGAGGCCTTAACGCCGCCGAACGGAGCGACTTCGGTGGAGATAATTCCGGTATTGATGCCGATGATGCCGTACTCCAGCGCTTCGCCGACGCGGAACACACGGCTCAGATCGCGGGCGTAGAAATAGGCGGCGAGACCGAACTCGGTATCGTTGGCCTGGGCAATGACGTCGGCTTCATCTTTAAAGCGGAACAGCGGGGCCAGCGGGCCGAAGGTCTCCTCTTTCGCCACTTTGGCGCTGTCGGGCACGTTGACCAGGATGGTGGGCTGGAAGAAGTTGCCGCCCAGGGCGTGCGGTTTGCCGCCGGTGACCACCTTTGCGCCTTTGGCGATGGCGTCGGCAATGTGTTCTTCAACTTTGGCGACGGCTTTCTCGTCGATCAGCGGGCCGGTCGTGACGCCCTCCTGCAGGCCGTCGCCGATGCGCAGTTTTTCCACCGCCTGCTGCAGCTTCTCGGCGAAACGGTCATACACCCCGTCCTGGACGTACAGGCGGTTGGCGCAGACGCAGGTTTGCCCGGCGTTGCGGAACTTCGACGCCAGCGCCCCCTCGACGGCTTTATCGAGATCGGCATCGTCGAAGACGATAAACGGCGCGTTGCCGCCCAGCTCCAGGGAGACTTTTTTGATATCTTTCGCGCACTGCTCCATCAGCTGGCGGCCAATCTCGGTCGAGCCGGTAAAGGAGAGCTTGCGTACCAGCGGGTTGCTGGTCAGTTCGCCGCCGACCGCGCCGGCTGAGCCGGTGACGACGTTGAACACCCCGGCGGGGATCCCGGCGCGATTCGCCAGTTCGGCCAGCGCCAGCGCGGAAAACGGCGTCTGGCTGGCCGGTTTCAGGACCATGGTGCAGCCCGCGGCCAGCGCCGGGCCCGCTTTGCGGGTGATCATCGCCGCCGGGAAGTTCCACGGGGTGATGGCGGCGGTGACGCCGATGGGCTGCTTAATCACCAGCAGGCGCTTGTCGGCCTGGTGGCCCGGAATGGTGTCGCCGTAAATGCGTTTACCTTCTTCGGCGAACCATTCAATAAAGGAGGCGGCGTAGCTGATTTCGCCTTTGGCTTCCGCCAGCGGTTTCCCCTGTTCGAGGGTCATCAGACGGGCGAGATCGTCCTGGTTCTCCAGCATGAGATCGAACCAGCGGCGCAGAATATTCGCCCGCTCTTTGGCGGTGAGGGCGCGCCAGGCGGGAAGGGCGCGGTTAGCGGCTTCGATCGCTTGTCGGGTTTCGTCAGCGCCCATTTTCGGCACGCTGCCGAGCTGCTCGCCGTTGGCCGGGTTGGTCACCGCAATCACGTCGCCGTTGGGCGCATCGCGCCACTGACCATCAATCAGCGCTTGCTGGCGAAACAGAGTCATATCGTTGAGTTGCATAATCGCTTCCTGTCTTCAGGGGGTTAACGGGTAAAAGCGGCGTGTAGTGTCTCCACGCTACGTGCCGCACGCAGCGTGCGTCCGGGATTGCTCTGGCTGGCCAGCAGGGTCTGCACCTTGCTGACGATATGCGCGCCGATCGGGATAGCCGACGTCGCCGCGGGTGACGGCGCGTTACAGGTGTGAATGGAACGCGCGGTGGTGACGAAGAGAAAATCGTCGATCAATTTGCCCTGCGGCGATACCGCCTGCGCCCGCACGCCGGCCGGCCACGGGCGCAAATCGCGCAATGTCAGGCTCGGGCAGTATTTCTGCACCAGCCGCAGATAGCCGCTTCGGCACAGCGAATTTTTCATTTCGCCCAGCCCGGAGCGCAGGTTGTTTTGCAGTACCCGGCGAATGCCGGGCGAGGTGAGGATCTCCAGGGTATCGGCCAGCGAAATATCGCGTTTGCGATAGCCTTCGCGCTTCAGGGCCAGCACGGCGTTGGGGCCGACGGTGACGCTGCCGTCGATCATGCGGGTCAGGTGGACGCCGAGGAACGGCATCGCCGGATCGGGGATCGGATAGATCAGATGGTTGACGATCTGATTGTGCTGCGCAGCGAGCTGGAAATACTCCCCGCGGAACGGGCAGATGATAAACCCGGGATCGACGCCGAGCATTTTCACCAGTCGATCGGCCATCAGCCCGGAACAGGTAATCAGCGTCGAGGCCTCATACTCGCCGCCCTGGCGGGTGTGGACGACCACGCCGCTGGCATGTTCTTTCAGGGCGCTGACTTCGGCGTTGTAGACGATGGCGCCGCCTTTCGATTCGAAGTTCTTCGCCATCGCCGCCGCCACGTCGCGGTAGCTGACGATGCCGCTGGAAGGGACGAAGATCCCGCCGAGTCCGCTGATGTTCGGTTCGCGCTCGCGCAGCTCCCCGGCGCTCAGCCATTCCCGCTGCAGGCCGTTGGCGGCGGTGCGATCCCACAGGGCGCGCATCCGCTCCATCTCCAGCGGCGAGGTGGCGACCAGCATCTTGCCGCAGACGTCGTAGCGGATGCCGTTCTGCTCGCAAAAGGCCTTGGTAGCGCGGTTGCCGGCGAGGCAAAACTGCGCCTTGAGGCTGCCGGGCGTGTAGTACACCCCGGCGTGGATAACGCCGCTGTTATGGCCGGTCTGATGGCAGGCCGGGCCGGCCTCTTTTTCCAGCAGCGCAATGCGGGCGTCCGGGTAAATCTCAATTAACTGCATGGCGGTCGACATGCCGATGATGCCGCCGCCGATAATCACGAAATCATACATCCGCTCAATTCCTTCGCCTGAAAACCCTTATTGATGAGTCTGGTAATGATTCGTGGAATACGCAAAGTAGCCGCGCTGGCGCATCAGCTCGCGGCGCAGGTCCGGGTGCGGCGTAAAGCGGTCGCGGCCGTGCAGCCAGAACAGGTTGTTTATCAACAGAAATTTGCCTACCGGAACCGGTACAGAAAGAATGTTTTTGCTGGTTTCCAGCGCGTCGGAGAGGCGGCTCAGCCAGGTGCCTTCTTCGAAATCTTTCGGCTGGACGAACTGGTCGATATAGCGCATCACCGGGCGACCCAACTGGTCGACGTCGAATACCGGGTGGAAGACATCTTTGCTGACGTTTTTGCTCGGCGGCGCGGCCCAGCGCATCGGGCGGCGGGCGAGCGGGTCGCGGAAGAATTCGTCGAGGTGCTCCCAGTCGTCGAGATGCAGCAGCAGGGAATTGCCGCCCTGCATGTTCTGCTCGTCGATCTTCATCATCAGCACATAGTCGGTTTGCTCTTCGACGTAGGTGCCGTCGTTGTGCAGCTCCATCACCCGGTGCGGCTGGCGCAGATAGCTGTCGGAGTTATCGACGTTTTTCACCACGAAACGGGCGTAATACTGGCCGCTCATGGCGTCGAAATTGGAACGGCCAATCAGGTGCGCCACGGCGGTGGCCAGCTTGACCATCTCCTCGGCCTGGCTGACGTGATCGATCCCTTCGCCGTTGATCAGCAGCGCGCCTTCCGCGCGGTCGAGCAGCGTTTTGATCAGCAGCGGCTGCAGCTGGTTGCCGCACAGATCGTCGAGGATCTTGCCCACCTGGAAGCGTAAGAAAGATTTGTACTCCAGCGCCTGCACCGGCCACTGCGCGACCTGCTGCAGAAACTGGGCGGTGGTGTCGGCGGAAAAGGTGAGCTCCAGCAGGCGCGGCGACTGGGCGGAAGGGGCGACGGTAAAGCCAGGGAAGTGTTGAGCTAACGGCGCGGATGTCGGTTTTACTGCGGTCAGGGCGTTCATCAGGATCGTTCCTCGCAATGGAATGGAAGGTCAGGGTGATGTTCATTTCGTAGCCATAAATTAAAAATATCTACATTTTTATAAAATGCGTACGAAATGGCCTTTTTGTTTCTATTTTGTGATCTGCCAACAATTATTTAACAATGCGAGAGAGATAAGTCGGTGGTTAACGTTGAGGAACAAAGCGGGTGGCGGAAAAGGCAAAATGCCGGGGAGGCTGAGGGTAAATCATAACGCCGATCACAGTTTTTAATCTGTGTAATACCCTTACCAGATGAAGGTGTTAACATTCAGCCGGTAAATACCTTTCAATGCTCACCGAGGCTTCGATGCTGGAGAATGTCATTATCAGATAATCAGCTTCCCGACCTGCCCAGGCCGGACTGATTATCGCTGCGCTTAAACCTTACGCACACACCTGCGGGTGTAGGCATGTTTTCGCACATGATAATGAACAGGTTTCAGTATGAATTTATCCCGTCAGGAACAACGGACCTTACACGTACTCGCCAAAGGTGGCCGTATTGCGCACGTCCGTGATACCTCCGGCCGCATTACCGCCGTCGAATGCTACACCCGGGAAGGGCTGTTGCTGAGCGACTGCACCCTCGCGGTCTTCAAAAAGCTCAAAACCAAAAAGCTGATTAAGTCGGTGAATGGCCAGCCGTACCGGATCAACATCACCGGTTTGACCAACGTTCGCGCGCAGGCGGACAACCGCTGATACAGCGACCCGGGCAGGGTCGCTGCCCGGGCGTATGGCTCTCAAGGAGAAAAAACCATGATCGATATCCCTCGCATTTTTACTATCAGTGAAAGCGAACACCGTATTCATAACCCTTTTACCCCGGAAAAGTACGCCACGCTGGGGCGGGCGCTGCGAATGGCGCCGGGCGCCTCCATTCTTGACCTCGGCAGCGGCTCCGGAGAGATGCTCTGTAGCTGGGCGCGCGATCATCAGATCGTCGGCACCGGGGTGGACATGAGCCTGCTGTTCAGCCAGCAGGCGGCCGCCCGGGCAGAGGCGCTCGGGGTGAGCGACCGGGTGACCTTTGTGCACCAGGATGCCAGCGGGTATGTCGCCAGTCAGCCGTGCGATATTGCCGCCTGCGTGGGGGCAACGTGGATCGGCGGCGGCGTGGCAGGCACGATTGCGCTGCTGAAGCAGAGCCTTAACCCAGGCGGCATGCTGCTGATTGGCGAGCCATGGTGGCGCAAACGCCCTGCCACGGCGGAAGAGGCGGTTGCCTGCGGCGCGCACTCTCCCGACGACTTCCTGACGCTGCCGGCGCTGGTCGCCCACTTCGGCGAACTGGGCTATGACGTAGTGGAGATGGTGCTGGCGGACCAGGAGGGCTGGGATCGTTATGAAGCGGCGAAATGGCTGACGATGCGCCGCTGGCTGGAGGCCAATCCGCACGATGACTTCGCGCCGGAGGTTCGCCAGCAGTTGACCACCGCGCCGCTGCACCATGTCACCTGGACCCGGGAATATCTCGGCTGGGGCGTGTTTGTCCTGATGGCGCGTTAACCAGCGTGTCGGTAGCGTCGGGAGGCGCTACCGACCATCTTCAGACCCTCAGCTCGTCGTAGCTGACCATGACGTGTTGGCGAAAGGCGGGCCGTGCGGTTAGCCGTGCATAATAGGCCGCAAGATGGGGGAGGGGACGACGGGGGATATCGATTGCAAAGTAGCGGTACAGCACATGACCAAACTGGATGTCGGCCAGGGTGAGCGTATCGCCCACCAGATAGCGACCGCCGGCGAGACGTTCCTCGGCAATCGCCAGCTTTTGCTCCAGGGCCGTCACCGCCGCGGCGATGGCCTGCGGATCCCGCTCGGCGGCAGGCGTGCGCACCACGCGCCAGAACACCGGCGCCGTAAAGCCGAGGGCAATATTCTGCTTTGACCACTCGGCCCAGCGATCAACCTCAGTACGAGCCAGCAGGTCGCCCGGCCAGAAGGCGTCGTCGGCGTAGCGACTGGCTAAATAGCGAAGGATCGCGCCGGTTTCCCACAGCGGCGGATTATCGCCATCCTGCAGCACTGGCACCGTACGATTGGGATTGAGCTGATAAAACGCCTCGCTGTCGGTACCGCCATAGCGATGGCCCACGTCGAACCGGAGATAGTCCAGCCCAAGCTCGCCAACACACCACATCAGCGCCTGCACGTTAGAGGAAGTTTTTCGGCCCCAGATAGTCAGCATCGGGATCTCCTGTGAACAGGGAAAGAAGGAGCATAGCAGGTAGGGTTGAAAACGGGAGGGGTCACAAAAGAAATGAGCCACCTCGCCGCGCAGGGGGCGGACGCGCTGGTCAGATGTTCAAACCAGGGGCGTCGCTGAGCCAGCTATTCAGCGCACAGAATGAGAGGAAGAAACAGAGGGCAACAGTTTGCCCTCTGTTTACTTAAGTGGTCTTGTACTAAGGTGTGGCGCTAAAAAACTCGCCAAATTTGACGGCCAGCCAGCCGACAGGCGTCGTGGCGCCGCCGACGATATTGGTGATCTCGGCCATCCCTTCCGGTACCGGAATATGTGAGTTCACCGCCGCCTGAGTATATTCTTGCGAAATGTCCGTCCCGACATACAGGATGCAGGTCACGATCAGGGTTCCGGTTATGAACATGCGGAACATATTTCGTTTACAGAACGGCGTGACCATTGCCAGCAGGAACATTAACGAAGCCAGATCGACAAAGGGCAGTACGCGGTTGCCGGGCAGAATGATAGACAGCACCACAGCCATAGGGATTAACAGCAGACCGGTCGCCAGTACCGAAGGTTCACCGATCAATAACGCCGTATCCATCCCGATGTAAAAATCGCGCCCCGGAAATTTAGCCTTCAGTTTTGCTTCAGCTGCATCACGAACAATCAACAATCCCTGCACCAGAATTTCAATCATTTTCGGCAGCAGCAGCATGGCGGCTGAAACCTTAATGGCCAGTGAAACGGCAGCGGAAATGTCATATCCAGCCAGGAAAGCCAACAGCAGTCCCAGCACAAACCCCAGGGTAAGAGGCTCGCCAAAAACGCCGAATTTTTTATTAATACTTTCCGGATCGAAATTGATTTTATTGATGAGCGGGATCTTATCAATGATGTAATTACAGGCAATGCCAAACGGCACGTAAGCTATACAGGTAAGATGTGGGAATGATATCCCTTTAAGATTATAGTTTTTTTGTAAATACGGCGCCGTTAAATCTGCGGCCAATAGCGTCAACACAAAAATAGCGAAAGTAATACCGACAGAAAGCCAGTAATTTCCCGTTCCGGCATAGACCACAGACCCCATGATCAGGAAAATCCAGTAATTAAAAATATCGATATTCACCGTTTTGGTTAATTTCAACAGAAGCATGGCCAGGTTGATGACGATAAAGCCCACCACGACGGGCAGCATCAGCGGCGAACCCCAGCCAATAGTCGATGCGGTAGGCCAACCGGTATCAACGACCGTTAACTGCAGGCCGATACGCTCAACCATCGCCTGCGATGCCGGGCCCAGGTTTGTCAGCAGCAGGCCAATCACCAGCCCCACCCCTTCAAAACCAATGCCGACCAGCATCCCTGCTTTAAATGCCGTACCGATTTTAACGCCAAAGCAAAGCGCGATAATAAAGAATATTACTGGCATCATTACTGATGCCCCCAGACTAATAATGCTGTTGATAATATCCATAATGATTCCTTAAAAGGCGGGCGAATTGGGCACGAGTTAACCCGTGCCCATTGGGCCCTGTTAATACCTTTAATGGTTCTTTTAGTATTTAACTGAGTTTCTTTAAAAGGATCTCAGCGAAGCGTTTGGGCGAATTACTGAATGCGTCAATGGTACTCCCGGCAATATGCGGCGTAATGGTCACGTTATTCAGGGTATAGAATGCACTGTCGTCAGGAAGCGGTTCGTCATCAAAGGTATCAAGCGCGGCGCCCATAATTTGCCCGGATCTGAGCGCATCAATCATCTCTTTTTCATTGATTAACCCGGAGCGTGCCGTGTTAACAATGATGGCACTGCGCTTCATCAGCGCGAAATGGTGTGCGTTAATCAGATTTTCGGTTTCCGGCGTCAGGCGAGCATGTAACGAGATAACGTCGGCGCGTTGTACCAGTTCGTCCAGTGAATCGACTTTCTCATAACGTTCATGGCCTGCAACGTACTTATCGTAAAAGATAATCTCCGTGCCAAAGCCGCTGAGAAATCCCGCGACCAGTTGGGCAATATGGCCGAGGCCAACCAGCCCCACGACTTTTCCGCCAAGCTCCGGGATCGCCTGATGGTTCGGGCTGTCTTTACGCCAGTATTTATCACGCAGGGCATCGTGTGACCGGGCGATATTGCGCATTTCCGCCAGGATCATGCCGACCGTGAATTCAGCGACGCTGCGAGCGTTACGCCCCGGGGTGTTCATCACCTCAACGCCCCGGGCGTTCGCCACCTCAAGATTCACGTTTTCCACGCCACCGCGGAGTACGCCTACATATTTCAGCGTGGGTAGTTTATCGAACACCGCAGTATTGACGGGGGCAAACTGAGTGATCAGGATGTCAATATCACCCGCTCCCTGAAGCAGATCTTCCGGTAAGGCCACGGCTTCCGCGCCTTCCTGTTCAACCCGCAGATTATCTTCCTGAAGTTTCTCAATGGAGTCATGTGACCACTCGCGTACTTCGACTTCAATCCCGTTATCCCTGAGCGCTTTCAGTCCTGATTCCATCATTGCTGCATTGATAAACAGATCGGCAATTGCCAGACATTTCATAATGATTCTCCCTCGATTAACGCATCAACATACCGCCGGTAACGTCCAGAGTTGCTCCCGTCATATAGCTGGTCTTAGGAGAAACCATGAAGACACCGATGTCGGCAATTTCCTGAGGCTGAGCCACGCGGCCCACCGGAATACGACTGACGTAATAGTCAGGGTTTTGCTCAATGTTCTTACGGATCATCGCAGTATCCATGATCCCGACGGCGATATTGTTCACATTGATTTTTTGTTTGGCGACTTCCCGCGCCAGAGAGATAGCAAAGGCGACCAGACCGGCCTTACTTGCCGCGTAGTGCGCATGTCCCGTCGTGGAGCCGTGGAACGCGGCCTGCGAGGTAATATTCAGAATGCTGCCCATCCGGTCATGCTGCAGGCAGTGATTTACAAATAGCTGGCTGAGATGGAAGATGGCTTTCAGATTGACATTCATCACCAGATCCCAGTCCTGCGGGCTGATCTCGGTGACGTAGCCGCTCAGCCAGATCCCGGCGTTATTCACCAGAATGTCGGCTTTGCCCAGTCTGTCGATACAGGTGGCAAACAGATTTTCCCGGCTCTGTTCGTCAGAGAGATCGGTTTTAACCGCGATGATCTCTACGTTCGCGCTGGCCTTCACCGTTTCGATCAGCCGTTCGGGATGCTCTTCTTCCCGCATATAGGTAAAGCAGATATTGACGCCTTCTTTGGCGAGAGAAAGAACAAACTCTTTCCCCAGGCCGGTTGCGCCGCCTGTCACGATGGCCGTACGATTCGTTAAATTCAGATCCATTTTTTCCTCACTTAGTGCGCAATGTAGTTGCTGCAGCTTTTCCACGGCGACTGCATTTCTGATAACAGGTTTTTATAAAGCTGGTATTTGGTCTGGTAGACCCGGTGATTTTCCGGATTAGGGGAGACGGTGCGTGAGACATGGACCATTTCGTTTGAGGCAGCAAATACCTCTGCAAACCAGCCCACCATGACGGCTGCGGTCATCGCGGTACCCAGGGTCCCGTGCTCTTTGACGTCAACGATTTCCAGCGTGGCCTGGAAGATATCGGCGAATATCTGTAGCCAGACCGGGGAGTTCGTGACACCGCCGGCAATACGAATTGTGCGGCTTAACTTCGGGTTAATATTGCGCAAGCGCTCGGTGTGGTAGAGATGGCTAAAGGCCACGCCCTCATAAATCGCCCGCAGAAAATGGGCTTTTTTATGAAAGCTGTTTACACCGATAAAGCCGGCCGAGGCGTCGGGAATGGTGTTAGAGCCAAACACGAACGGAAAGAACAGCAGGTGGCTTTCATCCGGCGTCGTTGACGAAACCAGCTTATTGCACAGGTCATAGACCGACGATCCTTGTTCGGCGGAGGTTTTCCGATCGCTCTCCATGAAGTTGTTAATAAACCACTCCAGGTTGCTCGCGGAGGTGGGGCTGGCCTCGGTGATGAGCCATTTACCCTCAATGGGATAAATGGAGGTCATAAACAGATCTTTATCAATAACCGGGTGGTCGGTAACGTATTCGTTTATGCTCCAGGTGCCGGTGACGATCGCCATCTTATCGAGACTGTTGATCCCCGAGGCAATGGAAGAGGCCGAGATATCAAACACCCCGCCAGAAACCGGCGTACCTGCGCATAAACCGGTCAGACGGGCGACATCGTCAGTGATTTTTCCGCAGCATTCCGTTGAGCGTTTGATGGGGGGCAATTTATCCCGCAGTTCATCAAGTCCCCACCATGCCAGCAGTTCATCGTCATACTTGCAGTCACGTACGTTGATCAGGTTGGTGCCTGAGATATCGGTCAGCTCAAGAAAAGCCTCTCCTGTCAGGTAAAAACGGATCAGGTCCTTGACCATAAAAATATAACGCGCTTTTTGCAGCGTCTCGGGCTCGAAGTCCTTCAGCCATGCCAGCAAGGCGACAGGTTGTCCGGCCCAGATGGACTGCATTGTTTTTGGCAAAATGTCGGTAAGGAATTCTGGCGAGCGTTGCCATCTCTCAACGTACTCTTTTGCCCGGCTGTCGGTGGATATAATGCCGTTACGCACCGGGTGACCTTCTTCGTCAACCAGATACAGACCGTTACCATGACCGGTGACGGCCACTCCTTTTATCTGGCTGGCATCGATACCTGATTGCTCAATCGCTTTTTTAATCACTTCGACATTCGCGGCCCACAGCTCATCGATACTGCGCTCTGTGTGGAATTCCCGGGGTGTCAGCATCTGCGTGGATTTTGAGGCGATCGCGAGCACCTGTCCTTTACGGTCATAGATGGCTGCCTTGGTGACGGTTCCACCATTGTCGATGCCCATGACGTATTCATCTTTCATTCGCGTGGACTCCTTATTGGTTACCATAAGCCGGGCTCGCTGGTGGTTATCCCTTTAAATCCGGCATGGAATATTTTATCTACAAGGTATTTGCGCTTAACAAAGCCTCCGGCGATGAATACCACATCAAAGCCTTTCAAATTTCGGCTAATCAACTCCAGACACTGGCAGGCATATTCAGCAGGTAAGATTTCAATTGCGTCCGGTGGACTGTGTTTAACAATATCGAGCGACTGATCAAGCGATCGCGAATCGATAAGTAAAACCCGATATACGGTCAGCAATCCCTCTTTTTTGGCGTAGCGTAGCGCGGAGAGATTGGAAGAAATAACACCATCAACCTTGTAATAATTTTTCAGTAGATTGATCCCCGCCTGATCCGGTTTAAAACCACCCAGTAATTCAAGGTGAACGAGGACCTTCTTACCGCTTTGATGGCATTTGCCAATCAGCGACTGCAGGTTGCCGATATTCGCTTCGGATAGCAGCACATATTCTGACTGGCAGGTTAATGCTTTCTCAAAGTATTTATACTTCCTGATGGAAGGGATGATGGTGTTATTTAAAATCATATTAATTTCCGATGTTATTTAGCCATGTAGAGGCTGTATGCATCTTCCGCTGTTGCGTTTTCATGGATGATGGCATTCAGACCTGCTACCACTTTCGCCGGCTGCGGATCCTGGGTAATGTTTCGTCCCACAGCCACGCCTTTCGCACCCATCTGCATACAGTGCTGAACAAATTTGAAGTAACCATCGATGCCGGTTTTTGGCCCCCCTAAGGCAAGCACCGGCACGCCAGCAGCTTCAACGATCAGTCGGTCCTCTGGTGAACCGGTAAAACGCGTTTTGATGACGTCCGCGCCCAGCTCCACCGCTGCGCGGGCCGATGCAGCGATGATGGCCGGATTGTTAGAGTCATCGCTGGTGACGGGATAACCATACGGGAGCGATTCGACAATCAGCGGTACGTTCCAGCGATCCGCTGCCTGCGCGAGTTGCATCGCCATAATGTGGGTTTTTTCTTCATTGAAGGCGCCGGGGAAGGTCATGCAGACCACTCCCTCGGCAGCGACTTTAAGCGCATCTTCGACGGAAAAAACGGGGGTAGTATCGGGAACGGTATTGTCAAAGATACTGACCGTGCTGTCGACGCGTAACACAACGGGAACGCTGTTCAGCGCTTCACGATAATTCTTCAACATGCCGTACGTGACGAGCGCGCAATCCAGGCCGTGTTCCACCAGAGCAGGGAGCTGATTTATCGTATTATCAATACCATTTGTTTTCGTGGAAAAATAGTAGCCATCCAGCGCTAAGGTCACGGATTTACCATCTTTTGCGAATATTCTTGAGAGACGACGTTCTTTAGACATTTATTTACTCCTGAGATAAAAAACAAAAAAAAGCCCTCAGAGACTCGCGTCTCTGAGGGCTTTCTGTTCACATACCCTTTTGATAATGGTTCGGGAATCCAAAGCATTATCAATGCAATTTTTTAGCAAAGTGAGAAAGGTTTAACTTTTGTTTAAATTAAATTTGTTCTCTTGCGTGATTAAATAACTAACACACGCGATAACTTACTGTCCAGTTGGTGTCGTTGAAATGAGAGATTCATCACATCAATATGTTGTATGACGTGAAAGGTGCCGGGTTAAATACAGAAACCGAACCCTTAAAAAACCATGCAATAACGCATCCTGACAAGAGGGAGAACGCCAGGCGTTTATTTCATCCGCATGAAGAACCCATCCATGCATGCTCCTGCCTGCAGGTCGCCATCCACAAACGCGCATTTATTCCCGTCCGGATGGCGTACAAAAACGTTATAGCATCGTTGTCGGCATGGCGGTCTGTCCCCCGGAATGATTTCTTCCCGGCGCCCGGGCAAATTACTCGTCCGCTTTGTGCGCCCAGGCAGGCATCGCCGTCAGGTAACGTTTTGCCCGTTTCCGTGATTCCGCTACGCCCACCTTTTGCCAGGAGTCGAGAAAAGCCGCCAGACCGGATACGGCCTCTTCCCAGGATTTCAGATTACCGTCGCTGTCGCTGCAATACGCGCAATATTTATCGCTGGCCCCTTGCGCATCGGGTGCGGACATCGGCATTCCGCAGGCCTGGCAAAACCGTTCGTGCTGTGTCATAGAGCGCTCCTCCTGTCGTTGAGTTGTCTACTAAACATACAGAATTTACGCCTGGCGTTTAGCGTTTCAGATCAATAGATCCTGCCGTAACCGTTCTGGTGGATCTTCTGCCGGGGCGTGCGGGAGGGATAACGGGCAACGTACTCCGTATCGCGCAGCTATCGCCTCCCTTATTTCTTATTGATGCAATGGTTGATCGCAGGCCGCGAGGATGGATTCATGCATCGCTTCGGAAAGTGTTGGATGCGCGAAGATCATCGACAGGAGACTTTCATCTGTGGCCTCCAGGTGACGGGCGATGCCAAACCCCTGGATCAGTTCCGTGACCTGTGCGCCAACCATATGCGCGCCCAGCAACTCGCCGGTTTCAGCATCGAAAATCGTCTTCACAAAGCCCTCTGTCTCGCCGCTGGCCAGCGCCTTACCATTATTCTGCCAGGAGAACTTACCGATCCTGACGGGCCGTCCCCTGGCCAGGGCCGTCGATTCCGTCAAGCCCAGACTGGCAACCTGGGGCCGGGCATATGTGCAACCGGGCACATAGTCGCGATCAAGCGGGTGGGCGCCTTCGACACCAGCCAGTGTCTCAACGCAGTTCACGCCTTCGTGGCTGGCCTTGTGCGCCAGGCACGGCGGGCCGGCTACATCGCCGATGGCATAAAGCCCGAATACGTTAGTGCGACAAGCGGTGTCCGTCTTGATAAAACCGCGGTCTAACTCGACGCCCAGCGTTTCCAGCCCCAGATCTTCAATATTCGGCTGTACGCCGACCGCCAGCAGCACGCGTTCGACGTCCTGAGAATATTCGGCGCCGGTGTTTTTCATGGTGCAGCGCACCCCGGTCCCGGTGAGCTGTACTTGCGTCACCAGGGTCTGGGTATGGACCTCAATACCGCGTTTTTCGAATGACTTACGCACTGCTGCAGACACCTCGGCATCTTCCACTGGCAAAATCTGCGACGCTAGCTCGACCAGCGTCACTTTACAGCCCAGATCGTTATAAAGGCTGGCGAACTCGACGCCAATCGCCCCTGAACCGATGATTAATAGCGACCTGGGCAATAGCTTAGGCCGCAGCGCCTCGAAATAGGTCCAGATATATTCGCCATCTGGCGCGATGCCTGGTAATGCGCGTGGTCGGGCGCCCGTGGCCAGGATCACGTGATCGGCCCGGTAATCGCGCATCTCCCCCCGGGCATCCTCGACCGTTATTTGCCCCTTGCCGCGCAGCCGCGCGGTGCCATCAATGACCTGCACGCCATTTTTCTTCAACAGGTACGCCACCCCGCCGGTGAGCTGTTGCGATACGGTACGGCTAAACTGCACCAGTTTCTGCAGATCGACGTTCACCTCACCCACGCTGATGCCCAGCTGACTGGCATGGGTGATACTGTGCGCGACCTCAGCGCCATGCAACAGCGCCTTGGTTGGAATGCATCCCCAGTTCAGGCAGATGCCGCCCAGATGTTGTTTTTCCACTAATGCGGTACGAAGCCCTAGCTGGCCGGCACGGATGGCGGCCACATATCCCCCAGGACCACCGCCGATGATCAGCACATCGTATTTATCGTGCATAGCTCGTCTCCTGGATAAACATCAAGGTTGGGGTTTCAGCCAGTCGCCTGAGTTCCCGGAGAAAAGCCGCACCTGCCGCGCCATCGATAACCCGGTGATCGCAGGATAGCGATACCGTCATTTGCTGGCGCGCGACGATTTGCCCGTCGCGTACTACCGCCCGCATTTCGCCGGCGCCAATGGCGAGGATTGCGCTTTGCGGTGGATTGATGATGGCGTCAAACTGCCGGACGCCAAGCATCCCCAGATTTGACACGCTAAAGGTCCCCCCCTGGAACTCTTCCGGCTTCAGCGTGCCCGCTTTGGCCCTGGTCACCAGCGAGTGAATTTCGTTCGATATGTCGCTAATCGATTTCCGGTTCGCCGAGCGGACAATAGGGGTAATTAGCCCGGCAGGCAGCGCAACGGCCACCGAAATGTCGGCATCCGCAAAGCGGCGGATACTTTGTGTCGCTTCATCAAACTGAATGTTGACGTCAGGCACGGCCACCAGCGCCAGGGCGCAGGCCTTCACCAGCAGGTCATTAACCGAAATCTTGACGCCGGGTACTTCGCGGTTAATTTCCTGACGTAGCGCTAACAGTCGTTCCAGATCGAGATCGACGCTCAAACGGAAATGGGGAGACTGTTGCTTGGACGTTTGCAGGCGAGAGGCGATAGCCCGCCGCATACCGGACATGGGGATGCTCTCAAAGGGTACCGGGGTACTCTCCTGTACCGGGCTGGTCTGCGGGTGCTCGTCGAGTAACAACGCCGCGGCCAGCACATCATCGCGACTCACCCGGCCGCGTGAACCGCTGCTTCGGCAGTCATGCAAGTTGATACCCAGCTTGCTGGCCAGACGGCGCGCCAGCGGGGTGGCCGATACCTGGCTGTCATCGGCATGCGAGCGGGGCGCTTTGCTGCGACGAACAGGGGGCGTCGGAGAGGCCAGGCGACCGCCGGCGGCAAGGATCGCGCTTTCCAGATCAGAAACAGAGATACGATCCCCGCGCCCGCTGCCGCGGACTTTTTTCAGGTCGACACCCCAGCGGGCAGAGAGTCGTAACGCATGGGGCGTGGCATTAACCTGAGTCACATCGGTCACGCCTTGCAGACTGACGGGGATGTCGGTCTGCCCAACGGGGGGCTCGGGGCTGTTGGATGGCGGCGAAACAACGGAAGGTGGCTTAGCGCCCGCCTGTGCCGCTACGTCCGGCGCGGCAGCCTCCGTGCCAGGGGCTGCGGATTTCGCCGTAGCCAGAGTGGCAGCGAATTCGTCCAGGTCAGCATCGCTGACCGAAGCGTCAGCCACCAGGGCCAGCACGGCGCCTACCTGAAGCGTCTCACCCTCTCGGGCGAGTATCCGACGTAACGTACCGGCAAAGGGGGCCTCCAGCACATTGACGATTTTACTGGTTTCAATCTCACAGATTTCCTGCCCTGGGGTGAAGCTGTCACCCTCCTGGATTGCCCACCGAGCGAGCAAGCCTTCTTCCATGGAAAGCCCCCACTTTGGCATTTCAAGCGTCTTGATTTCGCTCATAGGTTAATCCTCCAGCACTTGACGGACGGCGGCTTCGATACGTTCTACGCCAGGGATCCAGAGTTTTTCGAGAGCAGGGGAGAACGGGACCGGCGTGTGTGGCGGCGTCACCAGCAGAACGGGCGCTTTGAGGAAATGGAATGCCTGGGACGCGATCAGCGCCGCGACATCATGAGCAAAACCGAAGCGTGCCGCGGATTCGTCGACAATCACTACCCGCCCCGTGGACGCCACCGATTCCAGAATCCCTTCCTCATCCAGCGGCGAAATGGTCCGCGGGTCGACCACCTCGACCGAGATCCCCTCTCTGGCCAGTTTGTCCGCCACCTGATTGGCTTTATGCACCATTGCCGACAACGCAATGATGGTGACGTCTTCTCCTTCGCGGGTATAGTTGGCTACACCTAGCGGGAGGGTATAGCTCTCGTCCGGTACCTCGCCCTTGAGGTCGTACAGCATTTTATGCTCGCAGAAAACCACCGGGTCGTCGTCGCGAATTGACTGGATTAACAGACCTTTGACGTCATAAGGCGTCGAGGGCACCACCACCTTCAGCCCTGGCGTGGTGGCAAAGATATTATAGGGTGACTGTGAATGCTGGGCCGCGGCGGAAAACCCCGCGCCGATCATACCTCGCATCACCAGCGGGGCTCTGGCTTTGCCACCAAACATGTAGCGGAACTTAGCCGCCTGGTTGTACAGCGCATCGTGACTCACGCCAAAAAAATCCATGAACATCAATTCCGCGACCGGCCGCAGACCCGTCGCTGCGGCGCCCGCCGCCATACCGATGATGGCCGACTCGGTAATGGGCGTGTCGATCACCCGATCGGAGCCGAACTGCGTCCACAGCCCTTTAGTGACGCCGAGCACACCGCCAAAAGCTTCTATCTTCGCCTCTTCGGGCGCATTTCCGCCATGACCGCCACGCAAATCTTCACCGATGAGCACCACGCGTTCATCGCGTTCCATTTCCTGAGCCAGGGCTTCCTTGACCGCTTCACGATAGGTTTTAATCGCCATAGTTATCACCCTCAATATGAGACATAAACGTCTGTCAGCAGGTCTTCCGGAGCCGGATAGGCAGCGGCGCGGGCCTTCAATACCGCATCGTTGACAAGGGCTTCGACTTCCTCGTCAATCGCCGCCAGTTCTTCCGGGGTGATATGCTGTTTGACCTTAGCGGTGAAAATCTTCAGCGGATCATGTTGTTCACGCAGGCGTTGCACTTCACCTTCCGCGCGGTATAGCGCGGGATCCCCCTCAAAATGACCGTGCCAGCGGAAGGCTTTGGCCTCAATGACGCTTGGGCCACCGCCTTCTCGCGCACGTTTGACTGCCTCTGAAGTGGCCTCATAAACGGCAAAGAAATCGGTGCCATCAACGGTCACTGCCGGCAGGCCGAAGCCAGCGGCGCGTCGGGCGATATCACGCCCACCCACGGCGTAGTCATGACCGGTCCCTTCGCCGTAACCGTTGTTCTCGAAAATAAAGACCGCTGGAAGCTGGAGCACGACGGCCATATTGATGGCTTCAAAGACCAGGCCCTGATTAGAACCCCCATCGCCCGTAAAAGAGACACCGACGTTGCCGGTTTTTAGCGTCTTTGCCGTTAGCGCGGCGCCGATGGCCAGGGGAGGGGCTCCCCCAACGATAGCGTTCGCTCCCAGCATTCCTTTCGACAGATCGGCAATGTGCATCGACCCACCCTTACCGCGACATAACCCGCTGTCCTTACCGAATATTTCGGCCATCATGCCGTGAATGTCGCACCCTTTAGCAATACAGTGGCCATGTCCACGGTGTGTTGAACCAATAAAATCTGCGCTCGTTAAATTTTCGCAGACCCCCACCGCGATGGCCTCCTCACCGGTGTAAAGGTGAATGAAGCCGGGAATATCACCGCTGGTATTTTCCTGATGCAACCGCTCTTCAAAGGTCCTGATCTCCCGCATCTTGCGGTAAGCCTGCAATAACGCCTGTTTGCTGAGCATGATTTAATTCTCCTCAATAAAGGTCACCCAGGCGGGGCCAACAGACAGGGCGGATAACCCTGGCCACACCCATGCAATGAATCTACGAGCGGTTATAGGGAGTGCGAAGCCACCTTCATGGGGGGGTAGGTGGGGGTTTTCATGCTTGAGGTCAAACTTTCTAAATTTTGTGTAGCTATAAAGTTTGGCGGCCCCATGTCATCCCGGGGGCTGGCGTACAATTGAAAAAAAACAAAGCGAGTAGATAACCACGGATGAAGCCATCGGATTTTGAAAGTCGCCAATCACCATCACTGGTCTCCGGGCCATTGCGGCTGACGCGAGGCTTGCCGCTAATCCTGACCAAATTCGTCCCGCCTCGCTCCTCGATACAATTGCTGGAGCGCCCCCGGCTTCTTCAGCTTCTCAATCCCGTTCAGCAGTGTCGGCTGGGCGTCGTTTGCGCTGGCGCTGGATTTGGCAAAACCACGCTGTTGGCGCAATGGCATCAGCAGATGGTCGCCCAGGGGGAACGTATCGCCTGGCTGAGCCTCGATGAGGATGATGATGACGTATGGCAGTTTATTCCTTACCTGCTGCAAGCATTGCGTCCACTCTATGCTGACTGGGACGCCGATTTCTGGCGTGATATGGAAGAACAAAAGCTCTCCAGCTCCGAGCAGCTGCTGGCCGGGCTCATTAACCAGCTACACTACTGCCCGCATGACATATACCTGATTATCGACGACTTTCACGTGATTAACGATCGTGGGGTCTATGAAGCGCTGGGGTATTTACTCAAGCATGCGCCTGCCGCCTTGCATCTGGTCATTGGCAGCCGTTTCCACCCCAATCTTGCGCTGAGCCAGCTGCAGGCCCAGGACCAACTGGTGGAAATCTATGATCGAGACCTGCAATTCACGCTCGAAGAAACGAAACACTATTTTAGCCGCACGGTTGCGCTACCCCTCAGCAACCACCATGCACAGCGGCTGCAGTCCGTGACTGAGGGCTGGATCGCAGGGATGAAGATCGCTTCTTTGTCGGCAGAATTACAGCATGATCCCGAGCATCTGTTGCGCAATATGCATGGAGGAACACGGTCCATTGCCCGCTATCTTAAAGAGGTGGTCCTGGACCCGCTGCCGGAAGAGGTGCTTGATTTCCTGGTGAAAACGTCCTTCCTCAGTCGGTTAAATGCCGAACTATGCAATGCAGTGACAGGACGAGATGACAGTCAAGCAATGCTGGCATGGATTGAGCGACACAACCTTTTTTTGTCAGCCCTTGACGAACAAGGCTACTGGTTCCGCTACCATCCTCTGTTGCAGGAAAATCTTCGGACCATGCTGCAGCAGAACAACGCTATTGATCGCAAACAGCTACATGAATTAGCCAGTCATTGGTTCGTCGAACAGAAACTGTGGTCTGAGGCGGTACGCCATGCGCTCAGCGCAGGCAAGCCGGTGCATAGCCCCGGGCAGGACGGCGCAAGCGCTCAGTCACTGGCGGAAGAAGGGGATATCGATACCCTGATCTCATGGATGCATCATTTACCGCCCAGCACCGATCCTGCGCGCATTGACCTGCAAATTAACCTGGCCTGGGCACTGGCGCATTATTTCCACTTTGATGAGTCGAGGCAGCTGCTTGATAACCTCGATCAGATGGTGCTTCATCATCGTGAGGATTTAACCCGCAGTACCTGGTGTAAATTGCGCGTTGTGCGGGCAATTTGCGAAGCCTTTGCTGAAAATATCCCGGAGAGTCTGGCTATTGTTCAGCCGTTGCTGGCCGAAGTGCCCTGCGGCGACACCTGGGTTGATGGTCTGATATGCAATATTCTCAGCTATTGCCATGTTGTTAACCAGCGCTATCACGACGCGCTGGAGGTTCAACAGCATATGCCCTCTCCGGAAAGTCCTTTAGATAATCTGTTTGTCTCGGTTTATCGCGCGTTTATCATTGCCCAGTGCCATCTTTGTCAGGGCGATCTGGGAAAAGCCGGGTGGTACGCAGAGAAAACGTTGCGCCAGGCTGAATGTTATACCGGCACCCAGTCGACCAGTGGTGCGACGCTGGCGCCGCTGCTGGCGGAGATAGCATATGAATGTCAGAGGGGTGACTCGCCCGAGCATCTGTTAGCCGACCGGCTCGAATTCATCGACCGGTTCAGTCCACCCGACGCGCTGAGTCGTTGCTATACCTATCTCGCGCATCAGGCCTTAGATAGCGATATGCCCTATGAGGCCGAGCGATTGCTGGAGCATGCGCAGCGCCTTGCGGTGTCTCGCGGCTGGCAACGGCTCCAGGCCATGTTGTTAGCCGAGCAGGTGAGGGTGCGCTTGCAGCGCGGCAATTTCACCGGCGCAGAGCAACTGCAACGGCAGCTTGAACAAATGGCCGCCAGCTTCAGAATGGATGCCGAACATCCCCGCCAACGCGCCATTGTTATGTCTGTATCTCTTAGCCGCAGCCGGCTTCTTCTCGCCAGAGGCCAGGCGCCGCAAGCCTGCATTTTACTGGCTGAGATGGTCTCCGATCAGGAAAGCCGGGGGGACAGGTTAACCGCAGCGCGTCTGCGTACGCTCTGGTCATTAGCCTTGTGGAACAGCGGCAAAACTGCCGCTGCGCGCATGACATTTCAGCCAGTGCTGCAGCTGGCTGAACAACAGCATCTCAAGGGCCTCTTTCTTGACGCTGGCGATACATTGCAACCTTTGCTTGCCGGTATGAATGAAACCTCTTCGGCTTGTACAGAGGAAGGGGGAGTGCAAGGTCCCTGGGCAGACAAGCGCGCGCCTGCAGACAGTACACCGTTTAATAGTGGAAGCCCCGATATTCATGGGGAACTCAGCGAGCGAGAATTTCAGATATTACAGCTGATCGCTGAAGGTCAGATGAACAAAGAAATCGCCCGCTCCCTCGCTATTTCTGCCGAGACGGTCAAATGGCACATCAAAAACATCTACGCGAAGCTTAAAGTGAATAGCCGCACTCAAGCGATGAGTCGAGCGCTGGAGATGAAATTACTGGATTAATGGTTTGAACAGGGGGGCTGGATAGAAAATCTTATTAAGACGAGCCACTTTCTTAACGGGGCTATGAGCCATGGATAATCGAGTACTAGTAAGTCCATGGGGAGCTATCTCTGAACGGTGATGGCAGTTTTGATGCCCTGGCTCAGCGATAAGGACATTTAATTTAATGATCTCCTCCGTGTATTGGGGTTAGGATCATTAAGTGCGTCGACTCCAGGTGACTCAGGCCCAAATTCAGGGAGGAGATCAATTGCAGGAACTGCGCCAGATTAGCGACGTCAAAAAATGGGAGATGACTCAGGTTGCCGGGCTCTATATCTGCTCCCATAAGCGGTGCAGTGCATTAGTAGCCGCAACTGTCTGAATGACTTTATACATGTATACGGTGCTGAGCTGGCCGCCACGCTTGATCTGGAACTGATGGAGATTATTCAACGCCCTGCACTCCTGACCGGCCAGGCTCTCGACCGTTCGGCGCATTACCTGCGCGAAGCGCTGTCCGTGTGGCTGAGTACCGGTGAAGAAATTCATTATGCCGCAGAAGACGGCGATATTTTAACGGCCATCGGATTCAGGCCTGACGCGGCTTCACGGGTCGATAATCAGGAAAAATAGC